>NZ_JAHRFC010000016.1:15899-112927 GCF_020883015.1 Microcoleus sp. CAWBG640 | reverse complement strand
AAAATCTTTTACTAAATCCTTCGCGCCGTCTACTGCCAAATCTTCTAAGATGGGTTTGACGAGAATGCCGACTCCTTGCGTTACCCCCCAGACCACAAGCCAATCAATCATAAAGCTAGCCAGACAAATAAATTAATCTCTATAATATAGCAATTCTAAATCATTTGTGAATTTCTTGCTCCCGGACCTTATTAAGGTCCGGGTTGGGGTGGGGTAAAAATATTTACGACTCCTGCAAGAGACATCTCCCAAAAAGCCTGGGTCGAACAGGCAGGCGCCGTCCTGAGCGTAGTCGAAGGGTCGAAGGGATGCCTGTTCCACAATAATTATGGGAGATGTCTAAGGATTGCTATTTAGTGCTCGAAGCAAAGAACGGCGTTGTTGAGCTAAAAGTTGTTTTTGGGAGGCGCGGCTAATTAATTTGTCAAGGTGAAAGCATAATCTTACGATTCGCTCTATGTCTCCCTTGCCAATCTCTAAAACCGTTTCTCCATCGTAACCAGTTAAGAATGTTCGCACTCCCGGATCGAGGGCAATTACCTTGTTTTGGGCGGTTATTTCCGTGGGAATGTATTCGGGAATTACAGCAAACCAACGCCGTCTATCTCTAACTAACTGAGTGCCATACTCGCAAGAATCTGGCAGTGGTTGGGAAGAGTCAAAACCGCATCCTTTGGTTAATTGAGGGAACCAAATGCCTTTGATGTAATTCCCATTTTTGAATTTAATGGTGGCTACTGATTGGCGACAACTACGAAACTTTGCTTCACCCTTATTGGCTTTCGCTTGCCTCCAAGCGTCGTAAGCATCTTGTACAGCGTTGGCTTTGGGGTGTCTCGGTACTGTTTTCAACCAATCTGGCAAATCCTTAAGGATTTGGGCTTCTAAATCATAGCTGCTACCTCGGAAGCCATTTTTCAAAGCCTCTATGCAACGGTTATAAACAAAGCGACAACCCGCCAACCAATGTCGCCATATCGGGTTTAATTTACTATCAGGATAGACTCGGACTTTCCTCGTAGAGTTCGGCGGTAATTTCGCCGTCATTTTCTGTGAGTGCCGTTTTTTGCTTTTGTATTTCCGGGTCTTCCCTGATTTTTTTTTCGTACTTACGGAGTCCGTATAACCGAGAGCTGAAACAATGGATGACTGACAACATATCTTGTACGAGTTCGGTTTCTGGACTGTATTTTTGTTGATAGAGAACCACGACTTTACAGTCAAACTTTTCGCATAACCACTCGATGAGGTCAAATCCAAATCGGGCAAGTCTGTCTTTATGGGCAACGACAAGACATTGGATATCGCCGCCGATAATTCGTTCCAAAATGGTGTTAAGTTTCCTCCTCCTAAAATTGAGTCCCGATCCAATTTCTGTGATAACTTCACAGCCTGGGTAACTCGTAGTAAGTGCTTCAGTTTGTCTCTTGAGCTCGTCTCTTTGGCTGGATGTTGAGACTCGGGCGTACAAGACTGTAGAAGGTCGAGCAAGCTCAGTTGTACCGGATTTTTGTTTGAGATATTCGGCGATCTCGTAACGTCTTTGTCCTGCCGGGGTTTTGATGACCTTGATTTTGCCATCTTCTGACCATCGGGCAAGGGTTCTGGGGTTAACTCCCAAAGCGTTAGCTGCTTCTCTTGGTGTGACATACGGCATGGCATTCTCGTGGAAGAATACTTTGGATTTTATCTGAGTTTGTCCGTTATGTCTACTATGTCCGTTGAAGTCGTGTAAACTGCCTTTAGGTCACACGTCCTCAAAGAAACTGAACCACTTGGTGTCGGCAAATTCGCGCTTGAGTTCCGTGTAATTGGAAACCACGTCTGCCAATGGTGGGGTTGCCCGCTTCTTGGTTCCGGGTTGAAGATTCGCTGGCGTGAGATTAAGAAATGATTGAATGCGAACCATAGTCTCTGCGTAGCGATCGCACAGATCCTCATAGGTAACGGTTGTGAGCGGGTGGTCAGAGAATCTGGCATCAAACTCGGCAATCTTAGCCTCCTGTTTCTGGAAGTCCCGGATCAGTAGCTCCTTGTCAAAGTGCATTGGTGCTGGTGGATTCCCCTCTAGATCCTGATTCTTCATCAACTGAACAGAGAGATAACGACGCAAGAGGTTCTGGCGACGGAGGCTGATGACAGCCAACTCCTTGTCCTGCTCGAGGAGCGACCAGAGATCTGGCCAATTACCGAACCGTGCTCCACTACGATGCAACAGAAACCCCACACAAGGCTGCGTCATATTTTCTGGAGTGAAGATGTAGTTGGCAAGAATCTCGGATGCTGGTGTCTCAGATGTAAAGTCAAACTTGCCCTCAGTATAGTCAGGATTGAACATCTCAGTCATACATAGGACCTGAGGATGATTGTCCAGACTTGTCCGCAGCATATGTGTCCCCGATCTTGGAGAAGTGAGAACAAAATAACGCTTGATTTCTGACATTCAACACCTCCAACAATAAAACTACAACAATAAAACTAAAGGCTGAACAAACGCCGAATAATTTCGGATACATTCACGAAACCATCACATCCATTGCGATCGCAATGCCTTGCCAAAATCTTTGATTGCTTCCATATATTGCAATCCATGCCGTTTGGTTGGCTCGATATGACTGTTCTCGTGGTACTCATTAAATGTTGATACAAGTACCATCTGTGGCATATCAGATTGACGCAGCACAAACTCTGTCATTGCATCCAGAGTCTTGCCACAATTGCGGTCAATACAACGAAATAGATTGTTATCCCTCCGAAGATCGCTTAGATGGCGATCGTCGTAGCCTGGGCTAACCGTAACCGATCGAATTCCCCGGTTGCCACAATCCGATCGGCGATAGGCTTCTGCCCAAACCCTCTGCCAATTTTCAGACGATGCCACTTCAAGCGGTGAAAAAAGTGACCAGGAATCAAATAGCCCAAAGGTCTGATACAACGATTCCGTATCTGAAGGAAGCCGCAAACTACAAGCGATACGTAGGAATCCATCAGTTGCTGCCTTCAGATTTTCGATCTCATCTCGTTGTCCATCCCAGGCGCCAGTCCAGAACAGGAATATTACTGGTTGGGATTCAAACCTGAAATAGTGCGGTGACTTTGACATCTCGTTGAGGGTGGCGATCGCCCGATCTAATGAATCATGGGATAGATCGTAGGGACAAAGTTGAATTGCAATTCGGATTGGCGATTCGAGAATCTCAGCAACATGGAACAGTCGAAGCAGTCCAGCTAACTCCAGATCGTTCACACCGTTTGAGTCGATATGGAGGTTGGCGACAAGGAAATCGACTCCATTGCGATCCATCAATTGTAAATGATATTTCAGGGCATCACCATCGAGCGACGAATAGAACCCAATTTCGGGCATATCATCAACAGCTCCGAATTCCAAGTTATCATTCCAATGAAGACTGCCCGCTCCATCTCCATACCAGCAATAATATTGGACTCCGATCAGCGGCCGATCGATTGCCGTTCCGCCATTACACCGCTTGTGGTCATGGGCATAGGTATTAAACGTCGATTCAATAATCTTAATCAACTGATTCGCCGAGTTATTCCAACTGTATTGTTGAGCTTTTCTCCAACCGGCTTCGCCCATCGCTCTTGCCAAATCAATGTCACGCGCAAGCAAGTTCATCTTATCCGCCAGATCATGAGGTCGTGGCGGCACCAGCATGGCACAATGAGAGTCTACAACCTCTGTATATCCTCCTTCATTGACTGCAATCAAGGGACGACCATGAGCTAACGCTTCGAGAGGAACAATGCCGAACGGTTCCCGTGCTGCTGCGAAAACAACTGCACGACAGGCATTATACTCCGCTCGCAGTTCCTCAGCAGACAGTTCATGCTTGAAACAAACCCGATCCTGGATGCCGAGGGAGAGCGCCATTCGTTCAAGTTTCTCCCGTTCGGGACCATTTCCGACAATCACTAGCCGTGCATCTGGCACCATGGCAAGCGCCTCAATAATCATCTTCACTCGTTTGTGCGGCCAGAGTTGACCTACTGCGAGGAACTGGACATGGAGCGAAATTTCAACGATCTGGTTTGCACATACAACACCAGGGTAAACAATGTCTTCAACAATTCGTCCATAAACCTGTAACAAATACTGAGCAACATAGTGACTGTTGGCAACGATTCGGTCTGGCTTGCCGAGTTTGTCAAACATTGCCACTGAGTTCAGGGTTGCTTCGTAAACCCGAGACGGAACATCATCATAGGTGAATTTGGGGTATACATGAACCTTCCACACATCAGACGGATTGGCTTCCGGAAACTGGCTAAGGCGAAGGTCTTCAAGCATACGTGGCGGTTCGTGAGGATACCATACCATCGGGTGTCTGTCAATCAGATGACAGGGCCAAAGATGAGTATGGTAAAGGTCGTGGGTGCCGATTTCCTGTTGCCATAGTTTGGGTAGCAAGGTGCCATTCAAGAAGAACGCATATTCCCCTTGAAAGTAAGGTGAAAGCTGCACAAATGTGAAACGAATTTCTGGGCAGAACTCCCGCACAACCTTATAATCGATGGACGTAGCATAGAGCGTAATGCGATGGTGGTGTTGCCATCGAGCAAGGCACTCAATAACAACTCGTTCAGCGCCTCCATACTTGACGAGTTCGGGGATGATGATTGCAAGATCGAGCATACTATCCAGAGTAGTTAGGATTTCAATAAAAGATGCGGAGTGCTATAATTGCTATCCCCGTTGCAAGCGGAACGGATATTCTCATCTCGATGGGCTTTGCTAAATCCAAAACCTCTAGTATAAAATAACTTAAAATGGTATATTTATCCTGCACCTTTTCACTACATATTTATTACTACCAAAAATAGTTACATTTTTATATATTTTTTGCAGTTGCTTGTGCTATACTCTAATAATGGAAGTGTGAGCGATTTTAAATTTAATGCAAATACTCCCATCATCAAACTATATCATGTCAACTGCAAGAAGTAAAGCAATCTCCCCTCTAAAAAACGAAATTTTTTTGAGATATCATTAAAAAAAGTAAAGCGCAAAATGGCTAAAATTGAGACAGGAAGGTAGGGACAATTATGACATACGATTACGACTTGTTTGTGATAGGTGCGGGTTCCGGCGGATTAGCGAGTTCCAAGCGGGCGGCTTCCTACGGGGCAAAAGTGGCGATCGCCGAAAATGACTTAGTAGGGGGAACCTGCGTAATTCGTGGCTGCGTGCCGAAAAAACTGATGGTTTATGCCTCAACATTTTCGCACCTTTATGAAGATGCGGTAGGTTACGGTTGGAACCCTGTAGAAAGCAGCTTCGACTGGGAAAAACTCGTCACTACCGTAGACACAGAAGTGCGACGACTCAGCAAACTGCACATTAGCTTTCTGGAAAAAGCCGGAGTTGAATTAATTTCAGGATACGCCAAATTTATCGACCCCCACACCGTCGAAGTTGGTGACAAAAAATACACCGCTGCCAAAATCTTAATCGCTGTCGGCGGAGAAGCCCACAGAATTGATATTCCCGGCATCGAACACGCGATTACTTCCCGCGAAATCTTCTTACTACAAGAGCAGCCAAAACGGTTGGCTATTTTGGGCGGCGGCTACATCGGCGTTGAATTTGCCTGCATCATGAACGGGCTGGGAAGTCAAGTAACTCAAATCATCCGGCGCGACTTAATTCTGCACTACTTCGATGAAGAAATTCGCGCCAACGTGCAAGAAGGCATGGTTAAGCATGGAATCAATTTTGTGACGGGAAGCTCGATCGAACAAATTGAGAAAACCCCAGAAGGATTAAAATTAACTTTGTCGGGAAAATCCTCAGAAACCTTGACAGTAGACGCGCTGTTGTGCGCTACTGGACGCTGGCCCAATTTGGAAAAGTTGGGTTTAGAAAATGCGGGAGTAGAAACAGAAAAAGGTGCGATCGCTGTTACCAAAGACAGCCGCACCAATCAACCGCACATTTTTGCAGTGGGAGATTGCACCAACCGTATCAATTTAACCCCAATTGCGATCGCGGAAGGACGCGCTTTTGCTGATACTGAATTTGGCAATAACCCCAGATCCATCAGTCACGAAAACGTGGCATCGGCCGTATTTTCCCAGCCGGAAGCGGCGACTGTTGGCTTAACAGAAGAGGAAGCTAAAGTCAAGTTTCCGGAATCAATCAAGTGTTATACAGCCAAGTTTAGACCGATGTTTCATGCTTTGACTGGTGCAGATGAGAAAACTTTTGTCAAGTTAGTTGTTGAGACAAATACTGACAGAGTTTTGGGCGTGCACATGGTGGGGAAAGACGCGGGCGAGATTATTCAAGGAATGGCGATCGCGGTTAATATGGGAGCTACGAAGAAAGACTTCGATGCTACTATTGGCATTCATCCATCGACTGCTGAAGAGTTCGTGACTCTGCGATAAATCTTAAATCGGGACTGCCCGCAAATTACTCGTATTACTCGTTACCAGGCTCTGCCTCCTGTTTCCCCAGGGAGGCAGAGCCTCTAGATATGGGTTCCCAGGCAGAGCCTGGGAACCAGCTTACCAGTTTCCTCGTTACCAGGCTCTGCCTGGTAACGCAGATCCGGAGGCTCTGCCTCCTGTTTCCCCAGGGAGGCAGAGCCTCTAGATATGGGTTCCCAGGCAGAGCCTGGGAACCAGCTTACCAGTTTCCTCGTTACCAGGCTCTGCCTGGTAACGCAGATCCGGAGGCTCTGCCTCCTGTTTCCCCAGGGAGGCAGAGCCTCTAGATATCGGTTCCCAGGCAGAGCCTGGGAACCAGTTATATCAGTTAAAAAAATTAATTTTAAATCCTTTGAACCTTTTTTGAACCTGTCCTGTCTAAACCCCTCAGATAACGAACTGGTGAGGGATACTTCACAGGTGTTAGGTGTGTCAGCCAATGTTTTAATCGATAACTGTTCCGACTCAGACTTAGTTGCTGAATGCGTCAAGGGCGATCGTACTTCCTTTCGCCACCTTTACCAACGCTATCAACACAAAGTCAGGTCAACCCTTTACCAACTTTGCGGGCCATCCCTGCTTGACGACTTAACGCAAGAAGTATTCCTGCGAGTCTGGAAAGGATTACCCAAACTCAAACACCAAGAGAACTTTTCTACTTGGCTTTATCGAATCACTTGGAATGTAGCTTCTGACCAAAGACAAGCATTTGCTAAACAACATTCTTTTGATGCCGAACTCAAAAATCAAGCAGAAATCAATTTAGTTGTTGTCAAAGAACATACTTCAGAATTGATGCAGTTGCACTATCAAGATTTAGTGCAGCGGGGATTAGAGCAATTGAGCTTTGAACACCGCAGCGTTTTGGTGCTACATGACTTAGAAGACATCCCGCAAAAAGAAGTAGCCCAAATTTTGGGACTACCGACAGGAACTGTCAAATCTCGCGTGTTTTATGCCCGAAATGCTGTGCGACAATTTTTGCAAAAAGAAGGTGTCAGCGAGCTATGAACAACCCAAGCAGCGACCAACAGTTAGTTAATTTCTTGAAGCAACATCGCCCAAATTGTCCAGAAGCTGCACCCGATTTAGAGTTAAAGCTGTTAGCAACAATAGAAAGGAATGAGCAGACAGAAAACCAGCAAATATACCGGAAAAAAATCCGTTCAATTGTATCTAAAAACAGGTCAATTGTTCCAGGTTTCTCCCAGTGGTGTTTCCCTGGGGCAATTGCCGGGATGCTGATACTTTTTGGGTCTGGTTATCGCCTGCTAGTCCCCGCACAATTTAACCCGGATGAGGGTGCACACCTAGAAGCATTTCTAGTAAATAATTGGGAAGATGTGTTGCATGATTCTCGCGCGGATAATATGAGCGATAGCTCACAAATAGACTGGTTTAATTTTCAGATTCCTGCTGACAGCGAACAGCCCACAAATAACTAATCTTAAAGAGGTAATTTTCATGTCAATGCGTCGTATTTCTACCCTAGCCCTGTTAATGCTGACCCTCGGTAGCGCCACCGCCGCCATCGCAGTTCCCAATCCCCTACCCGCAGAAACTATTGCCCAAAATCAGCGACCAAATCGACCTGGTGGTAAGGAAGGTGCGATGTTCGAGAAGCTTAATTTAAGTGCCGACCAAAAACAGAAAATGCAGGCAGTTCGCGATCGCTATAAAGACCAAATTTCCCAGCGAATGCAAGCTGTGCGTCAAGCCAGACAAGAATTGCAAACGATGATGAGTGGCACTGCTACTGCCAGCCAGATCCGCGATAAAAACACCCAAATAAGCGGATTAAAAAAGCAGTTGGATGATGTGAGACTTGAAAGTACGCTGGCAATGCGAGACATCCTCACGCCAGCACAGCGCACCCAATTAGCTGAACTGATGAAGCAGCGCCGTGAAACAGCTAAAAACAGGATGCAAAACGGCGCCAAACCCCAGTAATACTCCCATCTCAATCTAGGTTTCTGAGAACCAAGACTTCTTAAAGAAGTCTTGGTTTTTGGTGTTATAATTGATATTTATTATTCACTTTAACAAAAACTGCTGAATGAATCTCCACAACAATTCGAGTTACATTTATTTACACGGATTTGCTTCCAGTCCCAATTCCCTAAAGGCAAAATATTTCCGCGATCGCTTTTCTTTCCTAGCAATTGACCTGAAAACTCCCGATCTCAATCACCAAGATTTTTCCAGTCTCACCCTCACCCGGCAATTACACCAAATAGAAACAGCATTTTTGTCGCCCCCAACACTTCAGCCAGTGGCAGAAAATATCAAAAATGTTAGTGAAGTCACCATCATAGGTTCTAGTTTTGGCGGGCTGACAGCAGCTTGGTTGGCCCAACGACAACTATCGGTAAAACAAATAGTTTTGTTAGCACCGGCTTTTGACTTTCTCTCCCACTGGCTGCCCCAATTGGGACAGGAACAGTTACAAAAGTGGCAGTCAGAGAAATATTTACCTGTTTACCACTACGGCGAACAACGTTATCTGCCACTAAATTATCAATTTGTGGAAGATATGGCTCAATACCCTGAAGAAAAATTAATACGGTCAGTGCCTACGTTAATTATCCACGGTCTGCATGATACAATCATACCGATTCAGGCTAGCAGAAATTTTGCCGCTAACCGTCCCTGGGTGCAATTAATCGAACTAGAAGACGACCATTCCTTGGGAAATTTTCTAGCAGAAATGTGGGAAGCGATTCAAAATTTTTGCCAATTCAATTAAAATTTGATTAATTTGCAACTCTCAATACTCCAATGACTCAAGAAGATCGATCAACTCGCACCTTAGCCGTTGACATTGGCGGCAGCGGTATCAAAGTGATGGTTTTGGACGATGAAGGCCAACCCCAAACGGAACGCAGTCGCTTAGAAACCCCTCAACCACCAAAACCGGAACCAATACTCGAAGCCATAGCCTCCTTAGCTGGGGGACAAGGGGAATTTGACAGAGTATCCGTTGGTTTCCCCGGAGTCGTGCGTCGCGGCATCACTAAAACCGCCGTCAATTTAGACCCCTCTTGGATCGATTTTGACCTAGCAACTACTCTCAAAGATCGGTTAGGCAAACCAGTACGAGTGGCTAATGATGCCGACATTCAAGGATTGGGATCAATTGCTGGTAATGGAGTAGAATTAGTAGTGACTCTGGGGACAGGTTTCGGTTCTTCCTTATTTGTTGATGGTATTTTAGTTCCTAATTTGGAACTCGGACACCACCAATTTCGTAAAGGGGAAACCTACGAACAGCAATTAGGACGTTTTGCTTTAGATACAGTGGGGACGAAAAGATGGAATCGCCGTCTGGAAAAGGCGATTGTCTCCATGCAAAATCTGTTTAGTTTGGATTATTTATACCTCGGCGGTGGTAATACTAAAAAAATTATTTTTGAATTGCCATTTCAGGTAAAAATAGTGCCAAATGTGACTGGTTTGTTAGGCGGAATTGCTTTGTGGCGCGATTAAAATAGTCAGTAGTCATTAGTCAGTAGTCATTAGTCAGTAGTCATTAGCAAATCATACCATGCTACCTTTTATCCGAAAAGACTTAGCCCAACTTAACGCATACACTCCCCATCCCGGTTCCGCTTCGGGAGAATCAGTGCCATCGAAAAGTGCGATCGATCGCCTAGATACCAACGAATGTCCCTACGACTTACCAGCGGAATTAAAACAAAAGTTAGCTTGGAATTATCAGCAGCTAATTGAGACAAATCGCTATCCCGATGGTGGCCACGCAGCACTGAAAGAGGCGATCGCCCAATACGTCAACGAATCGATCGCTGAATCTATTCATGTCCCCCCCCTTAGCAAGGGGGGGCTTCATGTCCCCCCCCTTAGCAAGGGGGGGCTTCATGTCCCCCCCCTTAGCAAGGGGGGGCTTCATGTCCCCCCCCTTAGCAAGGGGGGGCTTCATGTCCCCCCCTTAGCAAAGGGGGGGCTTCATGTCCCCCCCCTTAGCAAGGGGGGGCTAGGGGGGGTTCTACCTCCAAAAACTGCCATTACAGCCGAGAATATTTCTGTCGGCAACGGTTCCGATGAATTAATTCGATCGCTCTTAATTGCGACGTGCTTGGGAGCGGTTGGCTCAATTCTGGTTGCCAATCCCACATTTTCGATGTATGGAATCATCGCCCAAACCCTGGGAATTCCCGTGGTGAGTGTGCCGCGCCAACCAGATACTTTTGAAATGGATATCGAGGAGGCTAAAAGGGCGATCCTCTCCGAGGGCTGCGCTAACGCCCAAACCGAAAATCCCCCCGTGCGCGTCGTCTTTGTCGTTCATCCCAATTCCCCCACCGCCAATGCTTTGACAACCAATGAAATAGAATGGCTGTCAACTTTGCCCGAAGATATTTTAGTAGTAATTGACGAAGCCTATTTTGAATTCAGCCAAAACACCTTAGCTGGAAAATTACAAGAACATCCGAATTGGATAATTTTGCGAACATTTTCCAAAGCATTTAGATTGGCATCCATGAGAGTCGGATATGCGATCGCCAATCCCGAACTCACCGCCGCCTTAGAAAAAATCCGCCTTCCTTACAACCTCCCAGCTTTCTCCCAATTAGCAGCAGAATTTGCCCTAGCCCAGCGCCAATTATTGTTAGCAGTAATCCCTGAAACCATATCAGAACGAGCTAAGTTAATTGCAGCGCTCACTCAGCATCAACAATTGCAAATTTGGCCTAGTGCAGCTAACTTTGTCTACCTGCGGGTGAAAGCCGACAATCGTAATCTAGCAGAACAACAACACAAACAAATCATGGAGCAACTAAAAGCTGAAGGAACATTAATTCGCCATACTGGGGGAGGTTTGCGAATTACGGTAGGTAGCCCCCAGGAAAATCAGCGAACTTGCGATCGCCTTTCCCAGATATTGACTTGACAAAAACCTTAATAAATGGTATGAGATGACCAAAATTAATCATACCATTGTTAACGATGGCTCTGTCGTGCCTTGCCAATCGTGTGGGGGAAGACACCGATTAAAAGTGCCAAAGCTCGATCGGGAATTTGTGCCACTGTTGGGACATCAAAATAGTGTTCAAACTGAGTTAAAAGCATTTGGGCCCGTTCCAAAGCTTCCGGCTTAGCAGTTAACTGTTCCGTCAACCGCACCCAGTGACGCCGAATCCCAAACGCTTTCTGTCTTGCTTCGGGAGATTCAGGGTAAACCAAACAAAAGTCGCCTACGGGAATTACCTGCTGAGAGTCAACATCAAAAGCACCCCCGACGGCCGCCCCTGGCCCTGCAAACTCCGCGTGGAAACGTTTAATTAAAATTAGACCGTTCCGGCGACGGCTATCTACTAGCAACAGTTTGCCACTGCTGAGTTCTGCGATGATGTCCGAGGAGTGGGGGTAATCCATCAAATCTCTATTTGGGTGGTGAGATGGCAATGCCAGTATAAACGTTAAGTACCCTTCGTGTTAAAAGGTGATATCTTGAGTTCGATCGAATATCAAAAGCAGGTAGCGCAAGCCCTAGACACACTCAAAGCGGATCTCCCGACCCTTTTTGAGACAGACATCTCCTACGACATCTACACAAAAGATGTTTATTTTCAAGACCCTGTTAACAAATTTAAAGGAAAAATCAACTACCGAATTATCTTTTGGACTCTGCGATTTCACGGTAAACTATTTTTCACCGAAATTTGCTTCGACCTCCACGACGTGACCCAAACAGCCTCGGATACTATTTTGGCAAATTGGACTGTTCGCGGGGTATTGCGGGTTCCCTGGAAGGCACGGATTTTTTTCAACGGCTATTCTACTTACAAGCTGGATGAAGATGGCTTAATTTACGAACATATTGATACTTGGGACAGAGCACCGGGAGAGATTTTAAAGCAATTTTTCCGCAAGCCAGAAGCAATCAATTAACATTTTTAGGGGCAACCCCGATGGTTGCCCTATTCTTAAGATGGTTGCGTCCCAGACTAATTTAGCCACTGCTTGCTAAATTAGCTTAACCTAAAATCAAGCCCGATCGCGCCGGCAGACTCAATTCTAAATAGCGAGTTTCCCCTTCCTCTTTCCAAACAAACTCACCTTGACCAAACAGCAATTTCGGATGAGCATATTTGAAACTTCGGCCGGGATCTATTACCTGCATTTCAAAGCTAATATGTGCAGCTTCTGTGGCGACATTGACCGCAACCACAATTTCTTCATCCCCCAAGATTCTCGCAAAAACATAAACTGTTCCCTGAGCAAACAAAATTTCATACCCTCCGGTGCGGAGAGCACAGTATTTTTGTCGCAAAGCTATCAATTGCTTGTGGTAATCTAAAACATCGAGTTTCCAATCAGATTTGATAGGAAAACCGCGACGGGAATCAGGATCGAGAGCACCAGGTAAACCAACTTCATCGCCGTAATAAATGCTGGGAGCTCCGGGAAAAGTTAACAGCAACAAGGTAGCAAGTTCAACACTTTTTTGGTCGCCTCCGGTAATGGACAATAACCGGGCGGTGTCGTGACTGGCTAACAAATTGAGTTGAGTGAGCTGAATCGGCCAAGGATACAACTCTAAAACGTGCTGAATTTTTTCGCCGTACTCCTGAGCAAAAAGTGGCGGATAGGGACGGTAAGAACGACCTTCAATTTGAGCTACATCTACTCGATCGCCCGCTGTAAAAGCAATAGTGGGCCCAGCAAACAGATAATTCATCACCCCATCAAATTGGGTACCGTCGAGCCATTCCCTCGCATCTTCCCAGACTTCGCCCACAATGTAAGCTTCGGGATTAATCGCCTTCACTCGGTCTCGAAATTCCTGCCAAAATCCTGGCGCTTTAATTTCAAAAGGAACATCTAGCCGCCAGCCGTCAATGCCGAACTTAATCCAGTATTCGGCTATTTCCATGATATATTCTCGGACTTCTGGATTGTCGTGATTGAATACAGGTAGCGCTCGATTGCCATCCCAACCGGCGTAATTAGCCGGATAATTGCCATCGTAGGGAGCTAGCGGCCAGCCTTCAATTTTAAACCAATCCAACCAGGGAGAATGGGAGCCGTTTTCGAGGATGTCGTGGAAGAAGAAAAAGCCGCGGCTGGCGTGATTAAATACGCCGTCGAGGACGATTTTGATGTTGTGGGCGTGAGCAGCATCTAGAAGATCTTTAAAAGCCTGATTACCGCCCAACATCGGATCGACTTGATAGTAGTCGTGAGTGTGATAGCGGTGATTGCTCGCCGATTGAAAAATCGGGGTAAAGTAAATGGCATTAATCCCTAAATCTTGCAAGTAGTCTAGCTGTTCCATCACGCCCCACAAGTCGCCACCTTTGTAGCCTTGCAGGGTCGGAATTTCGTGCCACTCCTCCCACATGAAGTTTTGCAGCAGGCGCTGGCGGGGCTGTTGGCTTTTGGCGAAGCGATCGGGGAATATTTGGTAGAATACGGCGTGTTTAACCCAGTCCGGCGTTTGAATCTGCATACAGTTTTCCTAGCTTGCTATGGCTTAGGCTAATGTAGCAGAGGTTGCTGAGGTATCTAACTTTTGGTAGAAAATACAAGATCTTTTTGAAGATATATTCAATTTAGTGATAAGTATTTAAACTCAAAAATCCCCAATCTAAAATCTAAAATCCAAAATCCAAAGTTTCCCCCTTGTCAAGAAGTCCTCACCATCAGACACTGGACTTGGAGAGTTCATCGGCCCCCTGGAGGAAGTTCCTTGAAAAGAGTATTAGCCATCATTCTCGGTGGCGGTGTAGGCACCCGCCTTTACCCCCTAACCAAACTGCGCGCCAAACCCGCGGTTCCCCTTGCCGGCAAATATCGCCTCATCGATATTCCAGTCAGCAATTGCATCAACTCAGAAATACTCAAAATCTACGTCCTTACCCAATTCAACTCCGCATCCCTGAACCGCCACATTGCTCGTACCTACCAATTTTCCGGCTTCACAGACGGATTTGCCGAGGTACTCGCAGCCCAGCAAACTCAGGAAAACCCTGACTGGTTTCAAGGGACAGCCGATGCAGTTCGCCAGTATCTGTGGCTGCTACAAGAGTGGGACGTTGACGAATACTTGATTCTTTCGGGCGACCACCTCTATCGCATGGACTACCGCAAATTTGTGGAGAGACACCGCCAAACCAATGCTGACATCACCCTCTCCGTTTTGCCCATGGATGAGAAGCGGGCATCGGATTTTGGTTTGATGAAAATTGACGACAATGGTCGGGTTGTTTCTTTTAGCGAAAAGCCAAAAGGCGATGCGCTCAAAGCAATGCAGGTCGATACCACTACACTGGGACTGACCTCAGAACAAGCCAAGGAAAGTCCTTACATTGCTTCGATGGGGATTTATGTTTTCAAAAAAGAGGTTTTGATTAAACTTCTTAAACAATCCCTAAACCAAACTGATTTTGGTAAAGAGATTATTCCGGCATCGGCAAAAGACCATAACGTTCAAGCTTATTTATTTGACGATTACTGGGAAGATATTGGAACGATTGAGGCTTTTTATGATGCTAATTTGGCGCTCACCAAACAGCCTAAGCCTCCTTTCAGTTTCTACGATGAAAATGCTCCCATTTACACTCGCCCGCGTTTCTTGCCACCGACTAAGTTGTTAGATGCTACGGTGACTGAATCAATTATTGCCGAAGGGTGTATTCTCAAACAGTGCCGGATCGACCATTCTGTGTTGGGAGTTCGATCGCGCATTGAAGCCGGATGTACCATTCAAGACACCCTCGTCATGGGTTCTGACTTCTACGAACCCGATGCCGAACGCCATTCAGCATTGGAAAATAGTGGGGTTGCCCTTGGCATCGGTGCAGATACCACAATTCGCCGCGCGATTGTGGATAAAAATGCCCGCATCGGCCGCAATGTTCAAATCATTAATAAAGACCGAGTAGAAGAAGCCAATCGCGAAAGCGAAGGTTTTTACATCCGCAGCGGCATTGTGGTAGTGCTGAAAAATGCTACGATTCCCGATGGAACAATCATTTAGTTATTAGTTATTAGTCATTCGCTCTTACTCATAATTAGTTATTCATTAGTTCTCAGTAGTTTGTTATTGAATTTTAAATCTGTGGCATACCCGATCGATAACTGATGATAAATGATTGTGAATTAATGAATAATTAACAGCGAGGGATGAGCAATGACTAATGACTAACGATCGCTCTATATAATTGCCCCCATGGAAAATCGCTGTTGACCATCGCTCTCCATGGCCCCTCGAATTTGGCTAACCTACTTGCTAACTTCTGTGGCGATCGCCGATTAGTGAGGCAAAGTCTGTAAAACAGTTGGCTGTGATACAGAAATCTTCGCTCTCTTGCGTCTGGCCGCTAGCTTCTGAGTCTGGAGTTTGCGATCGTAGCAAGACTGACAAATGTGCTGCCCGCTTCTGAGTACAATCGAGTTCTCGGAAAGATCCTTCCAATCGTCGCAGCAGCCACAAGGCCAGCCCAGCAAATAGTTAATCATCTTGTCACCCTGGTAGTGTGAATAATTTATTGAAATCCCATCCTATCTTAATTTTTTGGAAAGTGTGTGTTCTAGTTAACAAAAAACTCCATAAATGTGCAGTTTGCTGTTGAATTAAATCTATCTAATCGATCGACTTAAGGAAGAAAATCCTGCTACTGAAGAAGGGGCTTTAGACCCATTTATTCGGTAAAATTTTCAGCGCTCCCAAAATAGATAAAGACGATCGCGCGCCCCGACTCGCTGAAGACGATCGCCTTGTAGTCATCGAGTCCTTCGATGCGATCGTGAGAGTAAACGGGGCGCACATCACCCCAGCTACCACAGCCACATCCCTAGCATAGCCTCCACCATGCCAAAATGCCCACAGCCGGTAATGACACAGTTCCCTAATTTAAAATCTTAAATATCCCATCTCAAATCTGACCAGGTGTGGAAATTGCGGACGTAAAGCTTGGAACAACCGCACTCGATCGACTCCAAACATTTGATAACCTATAATTTGGATGAGATGCCCCAGGGAACTTTCACCGCCAGCATCAAAATTATTGCCTATCCTGTGAATCTAGGATTTATTGCTTCTAAAAACTAACAAGTAACAACTAATAAAGAGGAGATTGGTAAATGGCTGCAACCGACTTTAAAGACTATTACGCTATTTTGGGACTCAACAAAACTACCAGCGCAGATGAAATTAAAAAAACTTTCCGCAAACTAGCCCGGAAATATCACCCGGACATGAACCCAGGGAACAAGGAAGCCGAAGCTCGTTTTAAAGAAGTCAACGAAGCCTACGAAGTTTTGTCAGATCCAGAAAAACGCAAAAAATACGACCAATATGGTCAATATTGGAAGCAAGCTGCTGCAACGACTGGGGGCTGGCCCGGTGGTGGCGGGCCTTCGGGAAGTGGCCCTACAGACTTTGGAGGCGTGGACTTCAGCCAGTACGGCAGTTTTGACGAATTTATCAATACATTGCTCGGCCGGGGTGGCGGCGCGGGTGCTAGTGCCGGCCACAGTGGTAAGTGGAATTACAGCAACTACCGCACTACCGCAGGGGGTCCCACTGGTTTTGGCGGATTTGAAGATTTTGCGGGGTACGAAAACCGCGCGGCGGGAACCTCTCTCAACACTGAAGTCAGTATTTCCCTGACTTTGGGGGAAGCATTTCGCGGCACTTCTAAGAAAGTCGCCAGCGGGGAAGTTTCGATTCCTGCGGGAGTGAAAACGGGTAGCAAAATTCGGGTGAAAGGCAAAGGTCAAATCGATCCCTATACGAAGCAGCAGGGAGATTTGTACTTGAAAGTAGAAGTTTTGCCTCACCCTTTCTTCCAGTTTGATGGAGAAAATTTGGTTTGCGAAGTGCCGATAACTCCCGATGAAGCGGTTTTGGGAGCGTCGATTGAGGTGCCGGCCCCCGAAGGTATGATAACGGTAAAATTTCCTGCTGGAATGCGATCGGGACAGTCTTTGCGGTTGCGGGGTAAGGGATGGCCGAAACCTAACAAAGAGGAACGAACGGATCTTTTGGTGAAAATTGCGATCGTACCGCCAAAAGAAATTAGCACTCTAGAACGGGAATGTTATGAAAAAATCAAGGCAAATCGTACTTTTAATCCTCGCAGCCATTTAAACCAAGGCCTGCTTTGAAAAAACTGCCGTCACCGATACCTGATGAACCAAGGAAGGAATGCAAACCTGTTCTTGGATTTAGGCGGGTTGACAAATATCTAGATGTGAAGTTATGGATATTTGTGAACCCGCAATGTGACAGGATTTATATCGATCGACCTCTTCATGTTTTAGCCTTCAACCTATTATGTTACTCTTCGCTGGTTTGTAGTTGGCTGGGTTGACGACCTTGTTTGATGTCGATGCTAATTTTTTTAGCTCCTTTCCTCTCCAGGTCTCTGATATAGCCGATCGTGCTATTTTCGGCTTCATCTTTACTTCGATAGGGGCCAAAGTAATAGGTGCGGTTTGGTGAGTCTGTATCCACTTCCACCCACCAGTCGCGATTCCTACCACTACTCATAGGTTGAGTGAGTATCAAAAAAGTCATCACGTACATAGCCAAGATAGAAAATCCAAACATAATACACCTCTGTAATAAGTCAAGTAATTTTTACTGTTCTTAACTTATCAGGGCAAATAGCTAGCTGGAATCGTCCTCAGTGCTGATTAGGCTCAGGTAATTGTTGAGACTTTAGGCAAGTATCGATAATTGGCGATCGCCTCCGTGATTGATTTTAATATAGCAGTCGCCAAGTCAGTTACTCTGTTGACTAACCCTTATATCGTAACAGCAACAATTGCTAACAACAGCAATTGTCCTGGTGAAAATTATCCGCAAGCCCATCTAGTAGCGTATGTCAATGATTGTTAGAAAAGTTGACACTGTGCGTCAACCTTCAATTGGCCGCCCCAGGCGACGCCAGAAAGCCGGGGTGTCAGCCCCACCTAGTTCGCCCCACATCTAGAGTGCGATCGACGATCCGGACCCGCGACGGTGGCTCAGGGACGGTGATGAAGGTGGCGAAGTCAGGGGTAAAGGTAGCGAAGGTTTACCCTAACTACGCAAAAACCAAAACTACGCAAAAACCAAATTTTGGCCATCTCATATATTTCTTATATTTTTGCCATAAAGTCTGGTAACATGTGATTGCTATATTACTGACTCGCTAAACGGGAGCAATTCATTCCGCCAATAAAAAAATTAACTTAGGCGAATTTCTCCCAATAGTTTCTTGGTCAAGTAGAAAAACTCAATTACCCGTTGATTAACCTATGGAAGCAGTTTGGGACACGCTAAAAAATATCAATTACTCCGGCATACCGATTGCCAAAATCGCTATTGTTATCATTATCCTGACCTTAACACAGACATTAAGGAGATTTTTTGTTTCAGTCATTGTTAAAACCATTGAGCGTTTTACTAAAAAAACCGAAACGACACTTGATGATGAGTTGATTGCAATTATCAAGCCTGCTTTAAGTTGGCTGATTCTGATTGGTGGATTTTCACTTAGCAAAGAAATTCTAGCAGAAAACTTAGGTTCTCAACTGAACCAAACAATCGGTAGTACGATCAACTACATAGTCATTTTCATAGTTGCTTATGTTGTTTACCGAGGCTCTTCTATTTTGGGTCAGGTAATAGCCAACGTAGTGCTACACACTGAAACAGAGCTTGATGAATTGCTCAGACCTTTAATGCCAAAGATTTTTCAATCAGCAGCAATTATTGTATTGGCAATCAAGATAAGTGAGATATTTTTAGGACAATCTGCCGCTGCATTGGTTGGTCTATTAGGCGGTGCTGGTATCACCTTTGGTTTGCTGTTGAAGGATATCGTTTATGATTGGTTTTGTACATTGATTATTTACTCCGATAATCTCTATCGAGAAGGTGACTGGGTGGGAATATCAGGAGTAGAGGGTTTTGTGCAGATACTCCATATCGGATTCAGAACCACAACTCTGCATATATATCAGTGGGGTTCTATAATGAAAATGCCGAATTCTAAAATGATTTCTGGCATTGTAGAAAATTGGTCACAAAATCCTGGTAGTGAATTAAAGTGGGGTCTTAGTTTAACTCTCAAAATTGATGGCATATCAGCAAAGCAAACTGCCAGAATATGCGATGCTCTTCGAGAAATACCCTCAAATATTAAGGGCTTATCGAAAGAAATAATAGTTCGTTTTAGCAAGATTGAAAATAATGCCAGAGTCATTAAAGTCGTTGCTTTTGTTAATGATGACAATCTCTACTTTGATGCTGAGAAAAACTTAAATCTAGCTATCCTAGAATTACTAGAACAAGAGGGAATTGATTTCCTTCATGTGGAACTTAGAACTGAGCCGGAAAAATATAAACGGAGTTTACAAGCAACCAACAATTGAGCATCCATTTACGGCAAGGATTCATTCTTGCCTGTGAATTTCATGCCAATAATTTAAGAAAAACATTCAAGAGCATGACTGAATTTATGCGATGGCCCTTTTATTAATTGGCATTAGACGCATTCACGAAAATTTCCAACTGAGTCACGATGTAACACCATATTATTTGTGGAATTTAGATAGTTTCCATAGAGCCTTAGAAAAGGGTTTAATTGCTATGGGACTGTTAGATGTCACCGAATAGATGTCACCGAACCATATAGCGAAAGCATTCTCAAAGATAGTGCCATTCAATTACAAAAGGAATATCCGGCTTTACATATTCAAGGGTTAATAGGGACTTACGAACAAGCCATCGCCCAATTAAAACCTACATCTTTGCCAGCGCGGATGATTTTTTTCTTGGGTAGTTCTATGGGGAATTTTACCCCACAGGAATACGATATTTTCTTAAACCAAATCACCGATGTACTCGCCCCAGGAGATTACTTTTTACTCGGTATTGACTTGCAAAACTCTTTGAGATAAATGTGCGATCGCCTGTACAATAACAATAAAAACATAGGAGTAATCGCCGTGAGCGTCACAACTGTAAAATGGACGGTTGCAGACTACCACCGCATCATTGAAGCCGGGATTCTGGAAGGGCGAAAAGTTGAACTAATAGGTGGAGAAATCATCGAAATGGCTCCCGAAGGAGAATCTCATGCTTACTGTAGCGATGAGGCTGGAGAGTACCTAATGTACTTGCTGGGAGATCGGGCTAAAGTGCGGCAAGGTAAGCCGATTACCTTGCCACTTAACAACTCCGAACCCGAACCAGATATCGCTGTAATTCAACGTTTGGGACAAAATTATCGAGAACATCATCCCTATCCAGAAAACATCTTTTGGCTGATAGAATACTCCAATTATACCCTAACTAAAGACTTGGGAATTAAAAGCAAAATTTACGCAGCAGCCGGGATTGCCGAGTATTGGGTTGTCAATTTGCGAACTATGGAATTAATCGTGTTTCGAGATCCTACCGATGAAGGCTATCAATTCAGAGAAACTCTGACTCACGGTAATATTAACCCCCTGGCTTTTCCCGATGTTTCAATTGCGATCGAGCGTTTATTAGGGAATTAGGTAAATGAGTCGGCTCTCTCGTAATTATGGTGATAAGTAATGATTATGAGCTAGCAAAATCTAGGGTTTCAGCTTTCCTTATTCAGGAATTTAGTATTATTTGCTACATTTTACACCCAACATCCGAGAGAGCCTATTATGCGGAAAGTTATCGAATGATTCACACAACAGTAATACTGGCAATGAGTGCCGATGGCAAAATTACAGATACCGCCCTCACCGCCGCCAGATTCGGTTCAGCTAACGACAAATCCCACCTCGAAAAACAAGTCGCAAACAGTGATGCAGTTTTGTTTGGCAACGGCACTTTACGCGCCTATGGAACCACTATGAGAGTAATTTCCCCCGATTTGCTCGAACAAAGAAAACTGCAAGGAAAGCCCCCACAACCCGTGCAAATTGTGTGTTCGCGATCGCGCGAATTTGACCCCAACTGGCGATTTTTCCAGCAACCAGTTCCCCGCTGGCTGCTAACTGGAAATGACTGTAGGAAAACAGCAATCCCTCTCGGATATTCCCCCCTTGGGGGGGGTTGGGGGGGGTTGACTTTTGATATTGGTGCAACATCTCTGTTCGATCGCACTTTAATCGCCAACACTATCGAGAGAGAAATCGATTGGATTGATGCTTTTCAACAACTAGAAGCCCTCGGAATCGAACGTTTGGCAATTTTAGGAGGCGGAAAACTCGTCGCGTCTGTGCTCGCTGTAGGCTTCATCGACGAGCTCTGGCTGACGGTGTGCCCGCTAATTTTGGGCGGCGCGGATGCACCGACACCTGTGGAGGGAAAGGGTTTTTTAGCGGATTTAGCGCCCAAATTGGAGCTGTTGGCGGTAAAACAGGTGGGGGGTGAGGTGTTTTTGCATTATCGGTGCGATCGAGCGCAGAGTCAAAATACCCATAAATAGGGGAGTTGTATTAAGTTAAATGAACAAGACTTACGCATGGAGAGTCTCAAAGCTCGATCCCCCCTAGCCCCCCTTAAGAAGGGGGGGACAAGAGTATTCAAAGCCCCCCTTAACAAGAGGGGGGGGGACAAGAGTATTCTCAAAGTCCCCCTTGTTAAGGGGGATTTAGGGGGATCTCTGCGTAAGTCTCGATGAAGTTCGCTCTACGCTCAAATTTCCCTATGCTGCCAAAGCCAAAAGCTCAACAATATTCTGTAGCCTGGATTACGAAAATAGCAGATATTTCGCAAGCATCGTGGGATGCTTTGGCGATGCCGCTAAAAACGCCTTTTCTCGAATGGAATTGGCTTAACAATCTCGAAACTTCCGGTAGCGCCACAGGTAAAAACGGTTGGCTACCGCATCACTTGACAGTGTGGCGAGACAAACAGTTGATTGCTTGTGCACCGCTTTATATCAAAAGTCACAGTTACGGCGAATTTGTCTTCGACAATCAGTGGGCTGATTTAGCTCAACGTTTGGGTGTTCAATATTATCCCAAATTGATGGGAATGACTCCTTTTACACCCGCAGAAGGCTATCGGTTTTTGATTGCGGAGGGGGAAGATGAAGATGAGTTGACGGGAGTCATGGTAAGCGCGATCGACTATTTTTGCGATCGCCACAATATCTCTGGTTGCAATTTCCTATACGTCGATCCGGTATGGCGTCAACGCATGGAACAGCATGGTTTTAGTGCTTGGCTGCACCACAGTTATATTTGGCAAAATCAAGGATATCAAAATTTTGAGGGTTATTTAGGCACATTTAATGCCAATCAGCGCCGTAATATCAAGCGCGAACGCAAAGCTGTTGAAACAGCAGGTTTGTTAGTCAAAACTTTGACTGGCGATGAAATTCCCCAACCCATGTTTGGGCAAATGTATGCTTTTTATGAGAATACTTGCGACAAATTTGGCTGGTGGGGAAGCAAGTATTTGACGAAGCGATTTTTTGAACAATTGCATGACAATTATCGCGATCGCGTTTTGTTTGTAGCAGCCTATTCTAAGGAAGACGACAGACAGCCGATGGGAATGTCTTTTTGCTTGTATAAGGGCGATCGACTTTACGGGCGCTATTGGGGGAGTTTGCAGGAAATTGACTGCTTGCACTTCGATGCTTGTTACTATACACCGATCGAATGGGCGATCGATCGCGGCATCCAAACCTTCGATCCCGGTGCGGGCGGGAGGCACAAAAAACGGCGCGGCTTTCCAGCGACACCCAATTATAGTTTGCACCGATTTTATAACAACCGTTTGGCGCAAATTCTCAAGTCTTATATCGGTCAAATCAATGAACGAGAACAGGCAGAAATTGATGCAGTCAACCAAGATTTACCTTTTACTCAGTTACCTCCTTTGTCTCTAGGCGATTAACTGGGAATAGGGAATTGGGAATTGGCAATTGGGAATTGGGAATAGGGAATTGGCAATTGGGAATTGGCAATTGGCAATTGGTTAACAGTCAACAGTCAACAGCTAACAGTCAACAATGCCCAATGCCCCATGCCCAATTCCCGATGCCCAATTCCCGATGACTAATGACTAATTCAAAAATACTTTCCCATCTTCCTGAACTTCCAGGGATTTGGTATCAGCGCCCAAGTCAGTGGTTGCGCCAAAAGTGATTTGCAACATTCCCGCTGTAGCGGTTGCTTGGGTTCGCACCAACAGCAATCCGCCGTCAGCTCGCTGGTAAGTGAGGGTGATTGGGGCTTTCAAGTTTTTGATCGAAATTTCTGATTGTTCCCCCAGAGTGCGAGATTGACTCATCCCAACTACTTGATAATTGATCACAGCATTGGTGCTATTTACCAGCTTGATTGTCACCATACCTTCTACTGGGGTGATTCTGGCACCGGGAAACGGAAATCGGGGAGGCGCATCTTGGGGTGTCGCAGGAGTCGCTGTAGCAGGAGTCGGTGCGCTGACGGGTTTACCGGCTGGTGGCTTAGCAGTCGGTTGGGAAACTGGTTTTCCTTGGGGTGGTGGCCCACCAGCAAGGGAAATGCTGGCGAGACTGACTAGCAAACCTGTACAGGTGGCTGCTAGCAAGCTCAATTTTGGGAATTGTAGATTGTGGCGAAACATAAGTAACTCCTCACGAGTTCGATCGAGGTTTTCCACCGTTAATGTTAATGTATGACTTGACCTCCCCACCCATGAATCGACTGGATTCTTCTGTGGTAGGGCGCAGAGGAAAAGGGAAAGAGGGGCAGGGCTGTTTCATTCTGGTGACAAATCATGGTTTTGTAGGGGTAGTGCCAAGAGTGCCTACCCTCCTACCCATTGGTGTCAACTTAAGCCTGAAAGCCTTGGTATCTCTCGTTCATAGCCAAGTCTAGATCCCCCTAAATCCCCACCCCCCCCTAGCCCCCCCACCCCCCCCTGCCCCCCCCCAAGGGGGGATGGGGGAAGGGGGACGAAAGATCGGACTCTTATCCCCCCCTTCTTAAGGGGGGCTAGGGGGGATCTAGATTTAATAGTCAAACAGCAGTCTGTGGCTACCTTTGACCTTAAGTTGACACCAATGCCTCCTACCCTCCCCATCCACGATTTTGTAGGTGTTTCAGAGATTGGGGCAACCACGGGGGGATTGCCCCTACAAAGAATGAAACAGCCCTGGGAAGAGGGGAAGTTTTAGGGGCGAGATGTTTCTGATTTGTGGGCGGGGAGGGTGACGATAACGGCGGTACCTCGATCGACTTGGCTGTCTATGTGGATGTGGCCTCGGTGATTTTCGACAATGGCTTTGGCGATGGCCAATCCTAAACCCGAACCGGCGGCGCTGCGGTGGGTGCGGGCGGGATCGGCGCGGTAGAATCGATCGAATATGTGCGGCAATGCTTCTGGGGAAATACCGATACCAGTGTCTGTGACTTTGACTTGCAGTGCGGGATTTAACATCTTGACTCCAAGCTGCAATTCCACTTGAATTTCACCGCCAGAGGGCGTGTACTGCACAGAGTTGCTAAGGAGATTAGTAAAAAGTCGGGCTAGTTGATCCCAGTCTCCCAATACTGTAAAGTTACCTTCTGTGTTTGGTGAATCGACTATTTCTAAGGATAAAGAGAGATTTTGGGTTTTGGCGATCGCCAGTTGTTCTTCAATCACTTCAATCAACAAAGCATCCAGGGGAACCACAATCCACTGCTGCTGTACGATGCCACTATCTTGTCTAGCTAAAAATAGCAAATCATCAACCAAACGTCCCAAACGGCGAGTTAGGCGTTCAATCACTTGTAGCTGTTGATATTGCTGAGGTTCGATATCCGGTTCCGCCAAAGCGACTTGGACATTAGTTTGAATAGTGGCGATCGGATTTCTGAGTTCATGAGAAGCATCAGCAGTAAACTGTTTGAGACGCCCATAGGATTCTCGCACAGGTTCCATCGCCAATCCCGACAGCAGCCAGCCAATAGCCGCCACACAAATTAGAGTTAAACTAGCACCCAAAATCAAATCGAGAATTAATTGGCGAATCGGTTTTGTCACCTCAAACCAAGGATGGCTGACTCGCAAATATCCCAAAACTTGGCGGCCGATTTCCACTCGCTGCGTCACTTGTCTGAGAGAATAGTTTTCAGATTGCAACTTATTGTTAACTACCCAAACCGTTTCCCCCATACGGTTAGCATGAATCGGAATATTCAGCGGTTCCGATAAAGTAGACCAAAGTAATTTGCCCGTAGGACTAAACCATTCTAAATCAATATGGTCATCCTCCACGGCATCCGTGCTGTCTCGAAAACTCGCTTGAATATTAACTTGCGACTTAGTTGTATATCCGATAGTATGGGAAGTTAACGGTTCAATAACCAGAGTGCGCTCAACTACTTCGACAACATGATTAAGAGTGTCGTCAATGCGATCGATTAAAGTATTACGAACGTAGAAGTAGAAACCCGTGGCGAATACAAGTAACAAAACGGCAGTAACAGCAGTGTACCAAATAGCGAGACGACGACGAGTAGTTTGAAACATGGGAAATTTGGAAATTAACGAACCGCGAAGGCGCAAAGAGCGCGAAGTAAGAAAAGAGGAATAAAATATTAAATAAATTATAAAATAATAACCATTTACAACTATAACACTCTTTCCTTCCTCTCTTCCTTCGTGTTCTTCGCGCCTTCGCGGTTCGTTTTTCATTCCCAATCAGTGCAGCCCGGTTAACCGACTAACAAAGTGAGGAAATCCGCTTAGCACTCCGCGCACTTTTGATGGCAAAATAGATGAATAAAACAAATTTAACTAAAAGGATGATCGTTATCAATGGCAATTAAAGACCAGCCCCAACCCCCTCGTTTTCGCCAAATCAGCAATATTTTGTTATTGCTATCAAGTCTGTTTTTACTGGCTAACATCTTTTTACCGAATTTGTTCGGGCCCCAAATTCCCCAAGTTCCTTACAGTTTGTTTGTTCATCAAGTGCAAGAACAAAATGTAGTCAGAGCTTCGGTAGGTCAAAATGAAATTCGCTACCAACTCAAAGGTGAAGGTGATAAACCAGGACAAGTTCTGTCAACTACGCCGATTTTTGACCTGGAATTACCTAAACTTTTGGAAGACAAAGGTGTGGAATTTGCAGCAGCTCCTCCGCCTAAAAATGGCTGGATCGGCAGTGTTTTGAGCTGGGTAGTTCCGCCACTGATTTTTGTGGCGATTTTTCAATTTTTTATGAACCGGGGCGGTGGTGGTCCGCAGGGTGCTCTCTCGATCGGCAAAAGCAAAGCTAAGGTCTACGTGGAAGGTGAATCGGCGAAAATTACATTTGCTGATGTGGCTGGAGTAGAAGAAGCTAAGACTGAGTTGGTCGAAGTTGTTGAGTTCCTGAAAACTCCAGACAGATTTACGGCAATTGGCGCGCGCATTCCGAAGGGTGTGCTGTTAGTCGGACCTCCGGGAACTGGCAAAACTCTGTTAGCAAAAGCAGTGGCTGGTGAAGCTGGTGTGCCGTTTTTTAGCATCTCTGGTTCGGAGTTTGTGGAATTGTTTGTCGGTGTTGGTTCTGCAAGGGTTAGAGATTTATTCGAGCAGGCTAAGAAGCAGGCTCCTTGTATTATTTTCATTGATGAGTTGGATGCGATCGGTAAATCTCGTAGCACTAATGCTGCTTTTGGTGGGAATGACGAACGGGAACAAACTCTCAATCAATTATTAACTGAAATGGATGGTTTTGCTGCGGGCAATACTACGGTAATTGTGCTGGCTGCAACTAACCGCCCGGAAAGTTTGGATGCTGCTTTGTTGCGCCCCGGCCGTTTCGATCGCCAAGTTTTGGTCGATCGCCCGGATTTATCTGGCCGCGAAGCAATTTTGAACATTCATTCTCAAAAAGTGAAGTTGGGCCCGGATATTGACTTGAAGGCGATCGCCACTCGTACCCCTGGTTTTTCGGGTGCAGATTTGGCAAATTTGGTCAATGAAGCTGCTTTGTTGGCGGCTCGTAACAAGCGTCTCACTGTCGCACAAGAAGACTTTTATGAGGCATTTGAGCGCGTTGTAGCTGGCTTGGAAAAGAAAAGCCGGGTGCTCAACGAAAAAGAGAAAAAGATTGTGGCTTACCACGAAGTCGGGCACGCGATGGTTGGCGCTGTGATGACTGGCGGTGGCGAAGTATCGAAAATCTCGATCGTCCCGCGCGGTATGGCTGCATTGGGTTACACGTTGCAAGTACCGACTGAAGATCGTTTCTTGTTGGATGAGGCGGAATTGCGCGGTCAGATTGCTACACTACTTGGAGGGCGATCGGCTGAGGAAGTTGTGTTTGGTAGCATTACTACTGGCGCTTCCAACGACTTACAAAGGGCCACCGATTTAGCGGAACGGATGGTGACAACTTACGGGATGAGTAAGGTTTTGGGGCCTCTAGCTTACGATCGCGCTCAACAATCGTTCCTCAGCGATGGTATGGGAAATGCGCGCCGTGCGGTGAGTGCCCAAACTGCGGAGGCGATCGACAAAGAAGTGAAAGAAATTGTGGAAACTGCACATCAACAAGCTTTGGATATCCTGAAAACCAATCGGGAATTGTTGGAAACAATTACGCAGAAGCTATTGGAAACTGAAGTAGTTGAAGGTGAGGCTTTGCACAAATTACTGGCTGAAGTGCGGCCTTTAGATCAGGCTGTGGCTTGAGTTTAACAGGGTTTCTCTGGGGGTCCAGAAACCGGGTTTTTACGATAATACTCGCTATAGGTGAGAGATTCAGAAAAAACCCGGTTTCTTTGTCGCAGTGGAATCCCAGAAACCGGGTTTTTACGATAATACTCCGCTGTCGGCGACAAATTCGGAAAAAACCCGGTTTCTTTATTCGGAGTGCGTAAATCCTGTTTGATTTAACCACTGATCAACGCAGATAATAACAAGACCACCTGCGTTTTTTGATATTTATCAACTTGTAAATTGTTAAATTGACACTCTAAAAAGTATAATCATTTCAACTATAAAGATTGTGGTCTGGGTCTAGCCAAACAATATAAAAAATATTTTCACTAAAAAATCCATGTACCCGACCGTATTCATTAGCAGAGATTTGAAACTGGTATGGCATATTTACTAACGCAGATTCATTGGGAATCCCAAAACCATTAGGTTCAGTAGTATCTTGCCAAACTATGCCATGACAGCGCAGACTTTTACTCTGATTATTGATAACTTCTTGAGAGTTCAATTGTGACAAATCGCGCAGCCTTCTCAATAGAGATGCTAGATACTTAGCATCTCTACCGCCAATGGAGAACTTATCTTTATCATCCTGATAATACCTGAAAGAAAAACTAATTCCTTCGGGTATTTTGACATCTAGACGATTGATACTAGATAAAGATTGCTGGCGGCGTATATCTGCTTTTTTAATTTTCTTCGATAACACGGGTTTTGTAGAATTCTTTCATTAATTCCTTAGAAATAATAGCATGAGAAGGTTCATCTTTTGGCAACTCACCTCTAGCATTAATCCAAGGATCTTCGCGTCGCACCATCAATTCTAACTCATAGGCATCGCAAAAGAAATACTCATCGGATAACTCGTCTAAAAACTCTTGTACTTCTTCTGGAAACTCTGGTTTTTCGACTTCCTTGAGAATTGGCTTAAAGTCAAATTGTTCTTTGTATTCATAAAATAAAGCCGGGATAGTCGGCCCGTGCACCCAGGCTTCAAAATCTTCATCAAAAAGCGGTGTATCTTCAAAGGCTAGATACCATGCTTGGGCGTAGTACAATAGTTTTTGTAGCTTGTGGTTGCTGAGATAGGAACCTACGTCATTGGCGAACCAGATATAGTAATCAGCGAGTTGGGAGGCGGTTGTGATTGTAGTTATTGTGGTCATATAACTCGACTCAATAAGTTTTGGATTCTATGATAGCACATCGATTAACCGCCTCCATAATTACAATAATTTCAACTGTTTCGCGCGGGGTGGGGGCGGGTTTTTTAGTCTCTAGATATCCTTTAAGGTTATTGGTGAACCCGCCCCTACAGGTTTTTGACCGCAGGTGTAAGATATCAGTTATAACCCTTTGATATATTCGCCGATTACTGGTATAATAGCGAATTCCTGTAGCTGTAGGGGCGGGTTCGCGAACAGTCTTAAATGGTGCAAACAAATTAAATAAACCCGCCCCCACCCATAAAAAAGCCCCTTATTGATATTAGTGCAATATCTCAGTTACAACCCTTTGATATACTGCTTCAGTACAGGTGACAAAGTGTAAAGACTTTCCTGTTTTTCTATTAAGCAGCGCCGCGATAAAGATTGGAGCGCGTTGAGTAAATCTGATGATGATATTTGTCCTTTTTCTAACAATTTTGCTAGGTTGACTGGCTGGTTTTCTTTCGCCAACAATGACATGACTTGTTTTTCTAGTTCGGAAGTGCGATCGCACTGCTGCTGTAAAACATCTTTCAAATCTTCCGGCAACAATATGCTATCATCTAGTAATAATTCTGTCACGCCGATTCCCAACTCTTGAATCAGATTCGCCACGCTTTTCAACCATAACGGATTGCCTTCATAGCGGTGAATGAGTGCTTCACTGTTGTCGATTTCTTCTAACCCACAATCTCTCAGGATTTCCCGTCCGGCTGCGATGTCTAAACCTTTGAGTTGTAAGGTACGAATGGGAGTATTTTGGTTTTTAAATTGAGTCACTTCTCTCGGTTGTTCCCAACCGATTAGCAGAAAGCAACTTTGATGGGATAATTTTTCTATTTGTTTGAATAAAGAGCGATATTCTTCGTACTCTGGTTTATATTTCCCTGCCAATTCACCACTACAAAAAAGGTTGTGAACGTCATCTAAGACTACTAAACAACGATGTTTTTGTAAATATTTAATTAGTGGTAAGCGTTTGGGGTTTGTTGGGGATGAATCTGGGTTTTCTGACTGGGAAAAAAACTGTATTAGTTTATGTTCAAATTCATCTAGGGTGTGGGATGCGTCGATGCTGCACCAAATAACGTACTCAAACTCGTCTTTAATTTGTTGTACGAGTTTTACTGCTAGGGTTGTTTTGCCGATTCCGCTGATGCCGGTGAGGGCTATGAGGCGGCTGTTTTGTTGTATAATCGAGGTTGTGAGGGTTTGGAGTGAATGGGTGCGATCGAAGAAATCACCCAATTCCGGCATCTCGCTTAAATCTTGATGTAGAGTTTTAGTCTGTTTTGAGTTAGCTGTTTCCTGATTTAGTGGGTGTGACTTTGATATATCTGGCGGGTGTCTACCTTCTCCACAGATGTTAACGCTGTTAATTTGCACCGATTCTTCTTGTGCAACGTTTGAATATATGGAAACTTGAAACCTCTCCATTACCGATCGAAAATTCTTTTTATTGATATCCTCCCCTAAGTCTTCTGAAAGTATCTGCCATAATTTCGCTCCGATTTCCCTGGTGCGACTTTCAGAACAGTCAAAATCTTTCGCTATTTCTTTGTATGTCTCGCGTTGTAGAGTTCCTTGCAATACCGCTGCTTGCAAATCGTCAAGGTGCTGACCAGTTTTAGCAAATACTATGTCATCAGCGAATTTTAACATTTCTTTAAGATTCATCTGGTTGGGTAGATGCGATTATTTTATGTATTATAACTCACATCTGCCAACATTCTCGTACATTTTCGTACAAAACCAGATTAAAGAAAGTGAATATGGGAAAAAGCTCTCGGCAAAATAGAACATTTTTTTAGTTGACAAACCTGGAGTTTATTCAGGATAATATGATAAATATAAAACGTAAATTGAAGTATTGAGCGCTAGCAGTTCTATATTTTGCAATTTATATATTTTGGAATATTGTATTAAACAGCCTTGATAGGGTTATGAACAGATATGAGCAAGAAGGGTATATTTTTTATCATTTTTTTCTTGATTGTTTTCATTTTCGTTATAGTTTGGATATTTTATTCTAATTTTTCCAAGCCAGACGCTGCTGTAACTATTGCAATTTTCGTATTTGGTGCATTGGGAGCGTGGTTATTTAACCATATCAGGGACGACTTAGATTGTTTGCTTGGTAGCATATTTATCAAAAAATCAACTTATAGAATTTGTGTTTTTGGTCGGGCTGGCAGTGGTAAAACTACCTTTATAGAAACCGCTTTTACACTTACAGATCCTGACAGAAATAGAATCTCGACTGATGTTTTTGACTATTATAAGTTCCCAGTTCAGGTAGGATTAAAGAACTTTAGAGACGTGGCAATAGCGGACTACCAAGGGCAAAATCCCAGTCAGGTAATACTTGAAAGTCCGCCAGACTTTTTTGGTACTCCAAAAAATCGCGTAATTAATGCGATTTTATTCATTGTAGATCTTGTTCCTAGAAAAGTTGACGGACAGGGCTTGCCCTATAATGATGAAGATATACTTAAGTGGCTTAAGAATGGAGATATCTCAGATAAAATAGAAGAAAGAGTTCGAGAACACTACGACTACATTGGTGATGCCATGTTACAAGTAATGTTGAGCAACTTATATAGCAAAAATTTAAAAACTGTTATAGTTTTGATAAATAAATTAGATATAATTGAAAAACTGACCGATAACGGAGATTTAACTCTAAGCAATTCTCAAAATCCTCAAGATTATGCTAAGCAACATTTTAAACGGATGATCGACAATATTTCTAGAGCTTGTGATGAATTAAACATAAATGATTTTTTTGTTTTTACAGCCAGTGGAAAAAGGAAAGATCATCTTACACCTTTAATCGCCCATCTATTAAGAAGAAGGAGTTGAATATGTCTGAAGAGCAACCCAAATATAGCGATCCTGGAGATCGGGTAGACTATCAAGTTATCAAATCTTATGGAGGTGCTAGTAGATATTCTGCACGGAATAACTTATATTCTACAGCGACTTTTGTTATAATAGTCTTGTTTTTTTTAATGACAACTTTTCAGGCACGAAGAATTAGCGATTTGGAAAAAAGAGCATCAGATTTAGAAACAAAGGTCGTCAACTTAGAAACAAAGGTTACTAACTTAGAATCTCAGAAGAAATGAATTTCGGTCTTGAAAAAGACCGATCGCCCTTCACACCAAATACCAAACACTGCGATGATTGTACGAATTGCGATCGCCCATAACGCATCAAGATCGATCGCCCTTTGTTATTTCCGATGACCGATCGCCTAAAATGAAAGAGCGATCGCCCTCACAGCAAATATCAAACACTGCAATAATTCTACTTATTTTCCGATCGCAACCACTACCCCACCGCCAACTCTGTAAACTTCCGCATATACGGCGATCGATATCCCAGAACTATATCGGACTTAGCTACTCCCGATTCAATTAGCTCGTTAGCTATTCCCACCTCAGTTCCATCCCGTTGAATCCAAATTTTACCCGATCTAATTTCGATGTGAATCACACATCCATAAACTCGTCCTTCTCCACGCCAACCCACATGAAACATCAAGTAGCGATCGCGATCGCGATCGAAAGCAATTTGAGTCTCCACTTCTGGATCTTCATAATCGCAGGTAGAGTGTTTTTCAATAATCGATTTTATCAGTTCTCTATATTTTTCTATCTCCATGATACAATTTCCTCTTTTACAGGATTAAATACAAGCAAGTTTAATTGCATCCGCGTCACTGACATTTGAGCTAAACGTCGAGTAAAAAACTCCTCATAAATATCTTTCGGAACTGCTAAGTAAAGGACTCGATCGGGCTGTTGATCTTCTAGGACCACTTTATAGTTCCAAGCTTGACCAATAGCTTCGTGAAACTCATTAATCACTGAAAGACCTAAAAAACATTTAATTTCTACTGCTATTTTTTGTCCATACCTATCTGCTCCTAATAAATTATTTTCCGCACCTAAATCCACATATAACTTATCCTCATCTACTTTGAGATACAGAGGATCGTGAGTAATTATCCACCCTTCCTTTTCCAAAGCTGAACGTACAACAGCATGAAAGATATCTTTTGCAGGCATAGATTTTCCTGAACTATACTGTTTATCATAGGCGATCGAGTCATGCCAGCACAACCCCTTCAGATTTTTTCCGATCGGAGCGATCGCCCATCGCGCATCAAGACCGATCGCCTACAAAAATATAAAATATCCCATCTCGCCGAGGGTCATTATACCCGAAAGTTGTATGGCTTCATTACGCTATTGCCTAACTGAGTGTTTGTAGCGCCGAATTGCCTGTAAGGTTGGCATCAACTGTGGCTAATGTTAATCCATAGTAAATAGCTGTGGCACTAATGAATCAGTCTGCGGGGTCTTGATGAGGCAGTGCAATTTCGCGACTCAAAATCGCAATGGAGTGATTCATTTGAGCTTCACGAGTTTCCAGGGTTTTTAAAGCTAAGTTAACTCATGTTACAGGATCTGGCTGTAAAGATATCCGTCCTTTTTCTGCAAGGATGAGTGTCTCCCAAATGCTAATTGGACTCAGCCAAAGTTCGGTATTAGGATCGGCGATCGCCGTTTGAAGCGATCGCGATAGGCGCGGATCGCCGAGTAAATACCACAGCCAAATGTGGGTATCGAGTAAAAGTTTCATTCTAAAACCTCCCACGGTTCGGCGACAGGAGCAATTAAATCTCCTAATATTTCACCGCTTCCTTTCATTGCGCCAAAGCTGGGACGTAGAGTTTGGGTGGTCGCAGGATAAATAATCACTAATGCTTTTCCTTCATGGATGACGGTTAGAGGAGTTTTGGTACGTTCGACCTCTATCAATAGAGTCGGTCGGGTTTGGGTTAATTCAGTCGTGGTAATTTGCGCCATTTGTTGACCGCTCACAATCTTATTCTATTTCCACTATTCTAATGCGATGATTGCACGGATAGTGCGATCGCCCTTTCTATTTTTTCAACCTGGAGCGATCGCCCTTTCTTGTTTCTGATGACCGCCTAAAATGAAAGAGTGATCGTATAATCAAAGTATCAATCCTCCTGAGATTCCGTGATGACTATCAAAGAACTCCTCATCCAAGAAATCGATACCACCCCTGACGAACTGCTGGCGGATATTCTCAGTTTGGTGCGATCGCTCAAATCGTCTCTACACCCCCAACTCAATACCTACGAACAACTGCTAGATCGTATCGACTACCTAGAAGCTATTATTGGCATCCGTAAAGGACTAGAAAGCTTCGAGCGAGGTGAAGGTATTCCAGCCGATCGAGCCATGACAGCGCTACAGCAGCAGTTCAACATTCCTCCCCGTCTATGAGTTATCAAGTCCTAATTCAACCACCCGCTTTTGGTGAAATTGAAACCGCCTATCGTTGGATGTGTGAGAGTGTCGCGGTTGCGAATGTGCGTTAGTTCGTGGGCTAACACGCCTTCCAATTCTTCGCGGGAAAGCAGTTTGATGATGCCTTCGGTAACTGCTATTGTCGCGTGTTCCGGGTCTCTTCCTGTGGCGAATGCGTTGGGAGATTGAGTCGGAACTACAAAGATTTTCGGTACGGGAATTTCGGCTTTGGCGCTCAATGATGCTACCATATCGTAGATTTCGGGAGCTTCGCTGCGGGCGATCGGGCGGGCGCGGTAAGCCATTAATGCTGCGGTATCGGAGTAGTACCAAGAGCTAAAACTGCTGAAGGCGGCTAATGCTAAGCCGATGTAAAGTCCTTGTTCGTTGCCGATTAAATAATAGCTACCTAAAACTAGAAGGCCGCTGAGAAGTCCTAGTAGCGCTGCTGTCCTGAGTTGATTTGTTCCTTGCATGGCGGGTTGGGGGCGATCGCGAATTTTGGTATTTTTGAGCTTGTTATTAGATTTTCACAGGGACTGGCGATCGCACCTCTATCTACCGAAATAACTGCTAGGGCCAATAGTAGTATTTTGTTGAGCAACCCCCAATAATTACTGTGCAACAGGCCCTCCAGCCTGTTCTAGACGGGTGCATCTCAATGAGTGCAAATATATTCGTAGGGGCGAAGATGACCGCAGAAAATTTATTAGTGATAACAAGAGATTTACAGCGGTCATGCTTCGCCCTGAAAAAATCGGGATGCTCCCGTTCTAGACTTGCTTCCATCGCGACTTGATCTAAAAGTTTGACTTGGTTTTGACAGGCTTGATTTTAGTTAAATCTGTTTGGCAAATAACAGGATATTTTTTAGTTATTTGCTTCTTAAATCAGGGATATTTAGGAATAATTTTACCATTTTCAATGATATACTATCAAAGTCTAAGTTTGAGAACCCTGGGCAAATCCTGACCCTCCTAGGCGATCGCAAGCTGAACTCAGTCACACAATATGTTTTAATTTATATTTGAGCAAAATCTAAACAAAGGCAACCATGACTCCAAAATCCATAGCCGTAATCAACTTCAAAGGCGGTGTCGGGAAAACCACCGTCACTTGGAGCCTGGGAAATATTATATCCCAAGGCACAGACCTCGAAGTTCTAATGTTAGACTTAGACCCGCAGATGTCCCTCACAGAGGCGATCGGACTTAATGAAAGTACAGGTCATTTAGATGACAAATTTGGTAAGTGGTATGAAAAATCACTCCGGGAAAGGCGCACAATTTACGATGCTCTCGAACTGTTTAAAAAAAACGGACCTAATTTTAAATTTCCCGTTGGTTTCGACACGATTTATCAAGTTGATGAACAGTTACATTTTGTCCCTTCCGTAGAAGAATTGTATTGGTTGGATCTGGACGGATTTGATGGGAAAAATGTTAAAGACTTCATCCGCAGATTTATCAGCAAAATTAGCAACTCTGCCAACTCCGTTAACTCCCTCAACCCAGCTAAATCTGCCACTCTCCCTAAATATGATTTGATGCTGTTTGACTGTTCTCCTTCCTTTAGTCTCCTCACTTACAGCGTACTTTCTTGTTGCGACTTAGTATTAATTCCCGTAAATCCAGATTACTTTGGTTCTAGGGGATTGAGTTTGGTCTTAAACTCGTTGCAAAAGCGGATTGAACCTTATCCTTTCCCCAAAATAGCAGTGTTTATGAACAAAGCTAAAATCTATGGAGGATTGCTGACTAACGAGGTTCAGTTTTATATGAGAGAGGTGAAAAGACTTTGCGCTGATATCTCCAAAGACAATAATATAGAAGTTAAGTTTTTAGAATCGACTATTCGCGAAAGTGTCGGTTTGAAACGAGCTATTAATGAAGGAGAATTGCCACGAGAATTAGTTAGGGAATTTGAACAACTTTGGAGTGAGTGTGCGGAGTATCTAAAATGATTAAAAAAGAAAGTTTGGGTGAGGATGAAGAAACCTCGCAGTTAGTTGATGAAATTAGCGAACTTAAGGAAATCCTGCGCGAGGTTTCTCGGAAACTAACTAGGATTGAGGCTAAAGTCCGGCGGGGAGGAATTTCTGCCATTTCCAAAGTCTCTGAAGCGACGGTATCTCCACCAGAGGTAACTACGGATAAACCTGCTAGTTTATCGCCGGAACAGGTACTCCAAATCTATGAACAACTGCGTTTGAAAGCTAAAAATGGTAAGGAAGAAGAGGTGAGGAAAAAGTTGTTGTCTATGACTGCAACGGATTTGAGTTTGATTTGTTTGGAATTGGGGATGCCTCCCACCGCAAAAAATCCATCGCGCAAAAAAATGATTGAGGTAATTATTGGTAGAATCAAACAGAGTTTGATGTTGTCGCGACATATCGATCGACAAACACTTTAACACTGTTCAGCTTTGTGACTCACAACCCTTCCGCTGGAATTAGTTGTGAGTTGAAACCGCCCGACTGACAACTAAGGAGATAAATTGACAAAATGCGTTTAAAAAAAACATGGCGAATTGGTGCGATCGCCCTATTTTCACTCACACTCTTCATCACCCTGTTTTTGAGCCTCTCAAGCCCTCCCGCACCCGCAGCTCAAAAACCGAAGACACTGGCATTTTTGGCGCTTCAGAGGCGTGGTGGCGAGGTAAGAAACAGTTTATTTACAGTCAATACCAATGGCTCTGGGCGTCGCGAACTTGCCCCCAACATAGATGTTAGTCCCGCCCTTGCTTGGTCTCCCAACGGCCAGCGGCTGGCTTTCGTGGGTAGCGATACGGAGATGTATACAGTCAATGCGGATGGTTCTCAATTAACTAAACAATTTTCTGGAGATTTCTGCAAAGCAGCTAATTTTAGAATTGCCTGGGCTTCTAATAGTCAAAAACTTGTGTTTGGGCGTTCTTGCGACGGTTCTACATCGGATACACCGGGTAGTCAATCTCTGTATACCAGCGAGACTACAGGTATTAAAGGAACTAAATTAGTTCGGAATTTGGCAGTAGGAGGACAACCGCCTCAAACTGAAATTTCTTCGGAATTTTACCTGTCACCGGATGCCCAACAGGTAGCATTTGTTAAAGACAAGAACATCTACAAAATGAATGCAGATGGTTCGGGCATGACTCAATTAACTAAAACCCCAGGAGAATATGTTTCGGGTGGTAGCGAACTTGTTTGGTCTCCCGATCGCACCAAAATTGCTTTCTGGTTGGGAACCTATCCTCAACAACAAATTTACACCATCAATACTGATGGTAGCAACCTCAAACAACTGACGAACAATCCCCAAAATCAAGCTTACAACATCAAACTATTTTGGTCGCCAGACAGCCGCCGGCTTGCCTACTATTACAACAAAGCGGGGGATAGGGGTGGCAAACAGCAAGATGTTTATGCGATCGATATTAACAGCGGAACCGCCCAAAATATCACCAAAAAGCCCACCAGATACGACGCACTTTCCTGGTCTCCCGATGGCAAAAATCTCGCCTTCGCCACCGGAGATTTTTACCAACAAAAACTCTACACAATTAATGCTGACGGTTCCAAGCTGACTCCGTTAGCTGCTCAATTAGAATTGTCAGGAATTTCTCAATTAGCATGGTCTTCTGATAGCCAGCAAATTGCTTTTACTTTTAATGATATTAAAGGGGACAAAAGCAATTTGTATGTAATCAATCGCGACGGTTCGGGAGTGATTAAATTGAGTAGTAACAATGACTTGAATGCTAGCACTCCAGTTTGGCAACCTCAATAATCCCACTCAAAATTTAAAATTTTCTCGGAGTCCGCTAGGAGTGGACTTCGTTTACTTTTGAGTTATTTCAATCGCCTAGTCTCTATTTTCAAATGGGGGAAGATGCTAGAATCTTTTTCTCCTTTAATTGTTGGCGATCGGGTAATTCATCTACATCAACTTCCTCGTTTTTTTCCTCCTGCACCTGTTTGTCAATTTTTGGCAACTTCAAGATAGCCCCAGCCAAAACCCAGTAATAAACTGATACTGGATCTACATCCAGCGGATAGTATTGAGTATTGATGGTAATAAATGCCACAAATACCCAAAAACTAGCTCCATAGGTCCGTAAACTTTTGTCTTTCACAGAACGGTAAGCTCTAAAAGTGAGAAAAGCTAAGTGTAACACCATGAGCTGAAAAGCAATCATTCCCGGATAACCGAGTTCGTACATCAACTTAGGTTGAAAAGTTTCTATGAGTTGGGTTGCACCAAAAGTCCGGGTTGAATTCGTCGCTCTTCCCACACCTCTCCCCAGATTTCTGTCAATAATAAAATTATGGCTCTGCTCGAATTGATTAAACAGAAACTGTTGGGGTGGCGCGGCATTCCAGCGGTTAATAAAACTCTCCCACCGCTGCTCGATAATTCCTGGGTTAATGGCTGCACCGACAAATAGTAAGATAGCAAGTCCTGCACCAATGGGAATGAATCTTTTAAAATTTACTAATTGACCGGTGAGAATTAGTAGCACAAAGGTAGCACCGGGAACCATAACTAAAGCAGCTCTTTGACCCGAAATAACGGCGTTGGCAAATACTAATGCCATGCCAAATAAACCGATGGTTCGCCACCAGAAGGAAGGGTCGCAAAAAGCAGCAGCAAAGGTCAAAAAAGCATTGGAAATTAAAAACCATGCCCACTGCCAAGGGGCGACAAAAGTGCCTGGTAAACGGATAAACTTGACTTCGGGACTAAATACTAGAGAACCACCAACCAAACATCTAGCTTGTAAGGTGGCTTTATATAACTCTGCTCCCGACATTCCTCGCGTGCCGGCGCACCTCCCACTTTGCAGCAATAGATACTGAATTAAACCCAAAATGCAGCAGACGATCGCTAAAATGATGTGCATTCGACTAAAAAATATCAAATCTTTCTTAGTGCGGATCAGATAATAGGTACTGGCGATCAGCGGTATGTAACCGATCAATACTTTTAAGCCGACAATTCCTTGCAGCAAGGGTTTCTCACCCTTCATGGGGTTAAGCTGCATATCCCCGTTGACAAAAATTAAAGTCAGCATTGCCATCATGAAGAGGATGCTGAAGGTAAAAATCAGTTCTTTGGGAAGGAAGATGGGCAATTGTTTCTTTTTGCAGCTTTGAATAAGGGCGATGAGAGCAGGTATGTAGAAAGCATCTTTTGCTACTTGAAATGCTGCATTTCCGCCGCCAATGGCGTAAGTGATGGTCCCGCTAAAAGGTAGGTAAATCAGAAATGCCCACAGAGCTTGACGGGGATATTTGTAGGAAAATAGCAAGATTGCTACGGCGAAGCCTGCTGCAATGGCAAGTTTGGCGCGGGTAACAAATAATAGGGGGATGATGACAACGGTGCTGATTAAGGTGTAAATCGCGATCGCCTGGATGAGTTCATTGCGCTTTTGTGAAGTTTTACGTTTTTGGGCAGCTATTTCTTTTTTACTGAATCCTGTGTGTTTTTGTTTTTGTTTAGACTTCGGGGATTTACGCTTGTTTTTTAACATAAATTTTCAGATTTATTTCAAATAAATAATGCAGGGAAATCCACAGAATCAATCGTTGGCTAGCGACTTAATCCTGAGAACAATTTATCAAGTTTTTTTGTAGGTGTAGATGCTGTCAAAAAAAAGGGTCGCGAGCTTGTAGAATATAACTCCTGCATCTACAATAGTGTAGGAAGCTCTAATTAGTTTTAATTTTGCAGTCAATTATGAAGTTAACAAAATTTGTATCGATCGGCATCACCGTATTTTTGGGAGCAAGCGCTAGCATATTATCGACCAATACTAAAGCATTAGGCGCAGAAAAAGTTGTCCTCACCTTTGGCCCCATCAGACAAGCCATTAATGTCACCGACTTAGAAGACTTTGCGAAAAACGGTACAACTACCACCACCATCCGACAAATTATCGGAGTGTCAAAAATGGATGCGGGAACCCTGCGCGGGTTAATGAGCCTAGAAATTGGCTTAAAGCCAGCTAATCTAGCGCGGGTAGTCTACAGTACCCCAGGAGAAAAAATTACTGACGAAGTTGGTCAAGCAATTCGGACTCAACGCAATACAGAAAGTGGCAAAGCTTTGCGCGCCGCGATGATCCTCGCAGCCAGCGATGACGGGAAAGTTTCGGTGCTGGAAATCCTGAAACAGTATCCTTTGCCGGAAGTTTATGTAGATGTTGCCAAAATTGGGGGTGCGGTAGCAAAAGTTCAAGGTTTAGCGGGGACTTTGCAAACATTGCTTCAGGATAGTATGCGATCGACTACGACAACTCAAACAACTCGTACCGAAACGACAACGACAGTGGAACCACGTCGCAGCGTGCAGCCCACCACTGCGCCTCCAGCCCGTCCCGTCTTTGCCCCAGCCCCCGCACCTGCACGGACACCACAGCCTGTCAGAGGACTTTGGTGAAGATTCAAAACTTTATGGCTGTGATTGGGGAATATTAAGTTGTGAGTTTGGAGTTTTGATTTAAGTCGTGTCTGTTGCTTCTTATAAAGCTATGAACAAGACAAGGGTGACAATTTTAAAAATTTTGTCAAATTTTGCCGATTGAGACTCCAGAAAGATTCCAGCGCTCTGGTGACTATCTTACAATGAAAGTATTAGAGTATGCATTCGATCGACTCGCCGGCCTCAATCCTCGGCAAAAACAGATTCCCAACCAAAAATCCCTTCCTGGGAAGTTGACAAATCTGCCAACTCAAACTAAAATAACGACCACCGTTCCCTCGGTAGCCGGACCACTGACACAGTTTGACCATAAAATTAAATAACTTCCCGACTCTATTCAACCCAGGATGAATCATCCATCTAGCGTTTACACACTTTGAGTCGTGCCAACTAGCCCGTGAAATTTTTTATGGAGGGTAACCTGTTAGCAGGGTAGAAATTGTTATTTAGCAATAGCCTAGACCTGAGCAATTGGGCCACAGTCGAAGCATTTTCTAAATCCCGCCGTCATTGTACTAACCACAAAGGATTTCAACCTCACACCATGCTTCAAGACACCCAAACCATCCGGCACTACCAAAAACTCACCGACGCCCTCGTCGAAATGTGGAATAGAGGTTATCGTTTTGATGACCTGCGACTCTACTTAGACGGGTATTTGGCAGCCCTCCGTCATTCAAACGGTTTAGAACCCTACCTGATTCACAGATTGGAGGAAGAAGCCGCCCGTTATATTCACGACCCCTCCAATTTTGAAATGCCCATGCCCCAGCCTGAATCCGGCTATTACTAATACAAAATTTATCTGTAATAGTCAGCAGTTTGGAATCTGTCGGCACAAAAAATCATATTTTTGTAGGGTCGGCAGTGTCCGCCCTACAGCCGTTAAGGTTGGGAATTTGGGAATTTGGGAATTTAGGAAAATTTAGAGTTCCAAATTCAGAACTCCAAAATTTCTGCCCTCCCATGATTTAAGAGGCTAAAGCAACTTCTACGGCTTCTTGCAATTCGCCTTTCTGATACATTTCGATCAGAATATCCGAGCCACCAACAAATTCGCCGTTAATATAAACTTGGGGAATTGTCGGCCAGTTGGAATATTCTTTTACTCCCTGACGAATTTCCTGGTCTGCCAAAACATCCACAGTTTCGTAAGGCACTCCCAAGGTATTGAGAATTTGCACTACGTTGTTAGAAAAACCGCACTGGGGCATTAATTTATTGCCCTTCATAAAGACCATGATTTTGTTTTGTTTAACCAAGTCGTCAATTCTTTGATGTGCTGCTGTACTCATGGTCGCTCCTAAATATTGCTTGAATAATTTTCAACAGTGACAGTTGCTGGTTAAGCAACTATTGACACATTAACCAATTTCTGAACTCAATTGCTCGCTCAACAATTAAGCCACTTGACTTTGCGCGTCCCATTCTGCGGGAGTGAAAGTTTGCAAAGCCAAAGCGTGGATGGCTTCACTAGCCATTGCTTGTTTGAGCGCACCATACACCAGTTGATGTTGCTGTACTCGGCTTTTCCCTTCAAAGGCGGCAGAAACTACCCTGGCTTGGTAGTGGTCGCCACCACCAGTTAAATCATCAACTTTTACTTTAGCGTCTGGCAATCCAGTCTGAATCATTTCCGCTACTTGAGATGGTGTAACCATTAGTTTTTTTTTGGGATAAACGGCTGCAATTTAGATTTTAGTGGAACTATTTCTTAGGCGGAGTCGGGGGAGTGCTGCTGGCTGGTCGAGGATAGGGCGTATCCACAAACCCCAACTCCACTAACTGCTGGTAAGCTTTTTTGCCCAAGTCGCGAGTTGGCTGCTGGGAACGAATAATCTGGATCAGCAGTGGAACAGCCAGTTCCGGCTTATTTTGGGCTCGGTGTACCAACGCCAGCCGATAGGTGGCTTCGTCACGCATTTGGGCTGTATCGACGGCTTTGGTGCGGTTGCTGTCAGCGATGCGGATGTCGATTCCGGCAAAACTGCTGGACAGTTGTTGGTAGAAATTGGACAATTGATTGAAAATTTGGCGGGATTCTTGAAGTTTTTGAGAAGCTACAGTGTAGTTCTGGTTGGAAATAGCGTTGCTAGCTTCTGTCATTAAACGCTGACCTCCGGGAATGCTCAAGAGGCTGTTGTTTTGGATAACGGGACGGAGATTGTTTGGGTCCGTAGGGTCATCTACGGGTTCGACTTGGGGTTTGTTATCTAGCCCAGAAGGTTGCTGTGCTTGGGCTTGGGGCGGTTGTAATAGGAGCAAAGCTGCGATCGCCACAATGCTAATCCGGGCGGTGGAGCGAAGCCAGCAAACAGTTCCAGAGTATACCATGAAATTACTTTGCGCCCTGGGCGCTTTAAAAAAGATATTTAGCTTGAGCAGATCTTACCATTGGCGATCGCAACCGGATGAGTGTAAACCAAATTTGGGGAAATGTCAAAGGGGGGGAGCGATTTTGGATTAAATGAAGAAAATCGCAGGCGATTCGGAAATATCCCGGCGGTTGAAACCGCTGCTAAACAAACAAAGTCCGCCTGCGCGGACTGAAAAAGAAAGGAAATTCAACCGGACTGATGTTAGTTGAGTCATCCATGCTGATTACCCTGAACTTTTTGGTATAACTTTCAAATGCCGCAGTGACGGTAGTTTTTCCTTGACTCCAACCGCCGAAAAATGGATGGAGTGGGCGAATAGCACCATGAAGAACGGTCATTGCGAAGGGCTGGCAGCACTGAGTTTGTTGATGTACGAGGGTAAGATTCGTCCCCAAGATTTTGGCGCCGAACGGGCGGCGGATTTGAATCTGGAAGGGAATACGAAGCTTCAGCGCGAGATTGCTTATTGGTATGCAACTGGTTTGGTCGATCGGGACACCACGGTCAAAACTTCCCCTAATGATGTTTTAGCAGCATTACGGACGAGTTTGAACACATCAGGCTCGGCGATCGGGACTTTGCGGTTCTCCAATCCTGGTGGTTCAGGAGGGCATTCCGTCGCGCCGATTGGCATCAAGGAAGAAGAATTCATGACCGAGGATGTGGGTGACAACTTACCGATAACTTGAGATTGCCTTTTTCCCTAGCCTAAAATGGCGGGGATTTTTGTTAGCTAAGGCTTGCAGTTGGGTAGCGATCGCTGCGTCTTTAACCATCGAACTTTGAATGTTTTCGGCAATCCAAAATTTTCGGAGAGGCACTCCCAAACCAAAAAAATGATTGGTGGCTGCATTCTTTTGAGGGTTTCCTGCAAGTCGTTTTCTTGCTCTTTAGACAGGTAGCCGTGCTAGGAAATAATTGACAATCCCTTAACTTTTTGCGGCCAATATTCAGGTGCGTCGCCTTCTAGAATCTGCAAGTTCCACGGAATATCTCATAGCGACGTACCCTACAAAGCGTGAATTGCAAATTGCTAGGTACCTACCTCACTTCAAAAGAAACTGCTATAGTGCGGGAAAATTAAATTGTAAAATTGCATTAAAACTGAACAAAGGCATTTCTGATGACACAACCGAGCGCACTTTCTGCCACAACCTTACAAAATTATCAAGGTATAGGAGTCCCAGATGAAAGTCTGGCATTGATTTTGCAACGCGGAGGAGATGAAGTGCTACTGTCAAAAGCGACCGATCGCTTTACAGTCCGCCCCTCATCCACAGCATCAGCCTCAAACCCTTGGTTAGTCAAAGCCCAAGCCAAACTCATCCGCCGCGTCGCCAACAGCAATCTAGAAGAATATCTAGTTGTGCCCGCCCTTCTCAATACCGCCATGCAAGCGGCCAGGGCCAGCGATGCCGTTGCTTTTGCTAGCCACGTCTATTGTCCCGCCAACAATCCGGGTACATTCTTTTATTTAACCGATCGAATTACCATTCAATTTACCGAACCACTAAAAGAAGAATCGCGAAATGCGATCGCCAATGCAGCAGCATTAAAAATGGTCCGACAAGTAGAAGGAATTCCCAACACATTTATCTATGAAGTCACCAAACAAGCCACAGAAAACCCAGTCAAAATAGCCAACCGTTTGACCAGATACCCAGAAGTTCTCGTTGCAGAACCAAACATTATAGTACAAACTCAACACCACTATATCCCCCGCGATCCGCTGTATCCCCGACAGTGGTATCTCAATAACAGAAGCGGTAGCCAAATGGCAATAGGTTCTCACGTTTTTGCCGAAAAAGCCTGGGACATTACTCGCGGAATACGATCGATCGTAGTCGCGATCGCCGACGATTCCGTGGACATGACACACCCCGATTTTCAAGGCCAAGGCAAAATCGTTTTTCCCCTGGATTTAAAAGACGGCGACTTGTCCCCAATGCCAGTCCTCGACTCCGACAACCACGGCACATCCTGCGCGGGTGTCGCCGTCGCGGAAGAAAACGGCAAAGGCATTGTCGGTGTCGCCCCTGGATGCGCCCTAATGCCCATCCGTACTACAGGCTACCTGGACGATGATTCTGTTGAACAAATATTCAATTGGGCGATCGACAAAGGGGCCGCCGTCATTTCTTGCAGTTGGGGGCCATCAGCGGTTTATTTTCCGCTTTCCCTCAGACAAAGTGCCGTCATCACCAAAGCAGCCACCCTAGGGCGCGGTGGCAGAGGTTGCGTCATTGTCTTCGCAGCCGGCAATGCCAACCGCCCAGTCAACGGTACGATTAACGAAAAAGGCTGGCCCGATGACATCATCAAGGGTCAAACTCGATGGCTGAGTGGATTTGCCGTTCACCCAGACGTGATTGCGGTTGCAGCTTCCACTTCCCTGAATAAAAAAGCAGCCTACAGCAATTGGGGTGGCAGCATCTCGGTTTCCGCCCCCAGCAACAACGCCCCGCCGGGAACTTGGATGCAGCAAACCGGATATATCAGCACTCCGCCGGAGGTGACGCAAGATTTGCCCGGTTTGGGAATATTTACTACCGATCGCATCGGGACCGAGGGTTACGATCCAGGGGACTATACCGACTCCTTTGGCGGTACTTCCAGCGCCACTCCTCTAGTGGCTGGGGTGGCAGCTTTGGTACTTTCGGCCAACCCCCGTTTGACGGCGCGGGAAGTGCGGGGAATTCTGGAACAAACTGCTGACAAAATTGTTGATGGCGATCCCGATCCCCAGTTGGGTACTCGCATGGGTACTTATGACACTCAAAATCAGCGTAGCGATTGGTTCGGTTACGGGAAAGTGAATGCTTTTCAAGCTGTGCAAGCGGCGGTGAGAAAGGGTGGCGGTAATCCGAATATTGGTGATTCGAGGTTTAGTGATATTTCTGGACATTGGGCCCAGAAGTTTATTGAGGCCCTGGCGGCAGCGAATATAATTAGTGGTATGCCGGATGGTTCTTTTCGACCTGATGAGAGTTTAAATCGAGCTCAATATGCTTCGTTGTTGGTGACTGCGTTTAGTCCGGTTCCGAAGATGCCTGCTACGAATTTTATTGATGTTTCTGCTAGTTTTTGGGCCAGAAGTGCGATCGAACGGGCGAATCGGGCTGGGTTTTTGTCGGGGTTTCCGGGGTTGAAGTTTGGCCCGAATTTGAATTTGACTAAGACTGAGGCGATCGTGTCTTTGGTGAATGGTTTGGAACTGAAGGGCGGAAATGCTGACACTCTGAAAGTATACACCGATCGCTCTCAAATCCCTAATTTTGCTTTAAGTGCGATCGGTACAGCAACTAGCTTGAAGATTGTGGTTAATTATCCTTCCCGCGATTGGCTTTCGCCGCAGCGGGATGTCACCCGTGGAGAGATTTCAGCTTTGATTTACCAGACTTTGGTGGCGATTAAACGGGCCAAGGCGATCGATTCTCCTTATATCGTTTAATCGCGATCGGTCTATTGTAACTCAAATGAGTGTCACTCGAAAAAGCGACTAGGCGATCGGCTCATATCAATTCCGGTTACACCGGAATGATGTTGACTGTTGACGGTTAATGTTTGACAGTCAACAGTCAACTCGAATTTACTATTCCGATGCTAACAGATTTGATATCAGACTTTGCTGATGTCGAATACAAACCAACAAAAACCCGTTTCTTTATTTGTAGATTTGTTGTAAACTTTTGACGGTACTTTGTAACCCTTGCTTCAGCAAAATTTCCAAGTATTCATCGAGAGATTTAGGGGGATTTTTCAAACGTTGATGACAGGTTGTTACAGCGTTAGCAACCTTTAAGTAATTCAAGTCAATTAAGTCTAAGATAAAATCATCTGGGTGTTGAGCCTCAATCTCATATTGGTCGAGAATCAACGGTGGAAAGTCCTTGAGGTTAAATGTAACGATCGCACTAGCCTCTGATTTGATAGCTGCTGCTAGAATATGTCGATCGTTAGGATCTGGTAAATTAAGAGAAGGAATTATCCATTCATAAAATCGCGTAATGGGGCAGAATATAATACGCACGCATCATATAAGGCGATCGGATTAGAGGCCATAATTACTCATAGCCCATGTTCAGTTCTTGTGCTTGGAATGCCAGTTCATCAAGCACTTTTAAACGTTCATTATCAATCCATTTCTTATACTTCATAACATCTTCAAAGCGGATACGTTGATGTCTTCCGACTTGATGAAAGGGAATTTCCCCTGATTTTAACAATTTCGTTAAGTAAGGACGGGATACGTTTAGCAATTGGGCCGCTTCTTGGGTGGTGAGTTCGGCATTAATAGGAATTAAGGTAATTGCTTTACCTTGGGCTATTTGTTCTAGGATCTCAAACAAAAGTTGGAAAGCGACAAAAGGAATATCAACTACTTGTTCGTTACCATTGGATTCAACAATTTTAATTTTTTGAGTTGAAGTGCGAACTGTCAGAAAATAAGCAGCCAGAATGCGACTACCTAGCTGAGACAGTTGAGTATCGGCTTCAGAGGGAATGACTGGTTCTTTACTTTGAGGAAGGGCTGTCATAATTGATTTTAAGTAGATGAGTTGTTATAGCAACCACCAAGATGATTAGGATATTTCGAGGGAGTTTATCCTGAGCGTATAGCCTTGGTGACTGCTATATTATCAGTGTAGCGCCTACAATTTATTCACCCTCGCAAATTGCCCAATGCTTTGAATGCAAACTGTGGCAAAGCCAACATCCTACGCCAGCGCCAAGGCTCTTGATAAAGTCGATACAACCATTCTAAATGATTGTCGCAAAACCAAGCCGGAGCACGAGTTTTTGTTCCCGCCCAAATGTCGAAACTGCCACCTACTCCTACCCAAATAGATTGAGGACAAAGATGTCGGTGTTTGGCAATCCAAAACTCTTGACGCGGCACTCCCAATCCGACTAAAATCATTTTGGGTTGGATTTTTTTCAGGGTTTCCAGGAATTCTGGTTCTTCTTCAGGTGAGAGATAGCCATGTTGAGATATAATAGATATTCCGTTCATCTGCTGTTGCCAAGTTTCTGCTGCTGCGATCGCCACTCCGGGCGCACCTCCAAAGAAAAATACTGATTCCCCATGCGGCAATTTGGCCGCTTGTTGCAGCAAGGACTCTGCTAATTCAATCCCCGGAAATCTGTTGACTTTTTTACCTCGCATTCTCAAGTACAGCACGACTCCGGCACCGTCTGGAATCACGAGTTCCGCAGAACTAATTATATCGGCTAAAGCCTGATTTTTCTCGGCTTGCATCGCCATCTCTGCATTCAGCGTGACGACGTGACTTCCTAATCCTTGATGCAGACGCTCTATCAGCCAACCTGCATGATCGTCTAAGATGTGAACTGGTAGTCCCAGCACAGAAAATTGTGAGCGCGATCGATCCATATTTTTTGATGGGAGATTCCTACACAGGTAGTTATACCAGAAGGGAGAGGGAAGAGGGAAGAGGGAAAAGGGAAGAAGGGGAATACTCATATCCAAAATCCCCAATCTAAAATCTACAATCGATCGACCTAATTAGCGATCGCTCTTTTTAACAGAGCCATCTGCGTACCATTCCATCGGGACTAACTCTATTTTGCCATTGACTTTAATTGTAGAATAGACAATTTTTACAAAAGGAGCATTATTGTTGTTATGGTGATGGCGGTGAGACATGGTAATTACCTCCAGATTATTTACAAAGTAGAAATTTTTAACAAAATGTTAACTTCGATTCAAAATATATTTTATGGACTAAGATTGACTTAAAGTTACTGTCAAATCCTAGACGAAGCAGAAACTATGACAACTCGACGCTCAGAAAAATAAAAGTTGAGAGACACAGAGCAATCTAATTTCTGATATATTTAAAAGTCTATTCAGAGCAACTCAGCTAGCTTCAGGAAAAAAGTACAAGGAAAACGAAATGGCGATCGCAACAGCTCAGCGGCAAAGCAGGTTAGATTATTACTACCAACAAATCAAAACTGTCATACTCAAGCGGCAGAACCCAATTACCGGCTTACTCCCAGCGAGTACCGCCGTTAACGCCCACGGCGACTACACCGATGCTTGGGTACGCGACAACGTTTACAGCATCCTCGCAGTTTGGGGCTTGGGCTTAGCTTACCGTAAAATTGATAGCGATGGGGCTAAAACATTTGAACTCGAACACAGTACAGTAAAACTGATGCGAGGCTTGATGTTTGCGATGATGCAACAAGCCAATAAAGTAGAAAAATTTAAAAATACCCAGTTACCCCTAGATGCCTTACACGCCAAATACAATACCCAGACGGGCAATATTGTTGTCGGCGATGATGAGTGGGGACACTTGCAGTTAGATGCAACATCTATATTCTTGCTAATGCTTGCTCAAATGACAGCTTCAGGATTGCACATTATTTTCACAATCGATGAAGTCAATTTCGTGCAGAATTTAGTGTACTATATTGGTAGATCCTACCGCACACCCGATTATGGAATTTGGGAAAGAGGCAATAAAATTAATCGGGGCAATGCCGAATTAAATGCCAGTTCCGTAGGAATGGCAAAAGCAGCACTTGAAGCGATAAATGGATTAGATTTATTTGGCTTAAACGGCTCTCAAGCCTCTGTAATTCACGTTTTGCCAGACGAAATTGCCCGAACTCGGATGACATTAGAATCGCTTTTGCCTCGCGAATCGAGTTCCAAGGAAGTAGATGCGGCTTTGTTGAGCATCATTAGTTTTCCCGCTTTTGCAGTAGAAGACAAACAATTAGTTGAACGAACCCGAAATAAAATTATCGATAAATTGCAGGGAAATTACGGCTGCAAAAGGTTTCTACGGGATGGACACCAAACAGTATTGGAAGATGGCGATCGCCTCCACTACGAACCCACAGAATTAAAGCAGTTCGAGCACATTGAATGCGAGTGGCCACTGTTTTTCACTTACCTATTATTAGACGGAATATTTGAGGGAAATCAAGCCCAGGTTCAAGAGTACGAGCAGCGTTTAGCATCTCTGGCCGTTGAGCGATCTGGTTTATCTCTGCTACCAGAATTGTATTATATCCCTGCCGAAAATATCAATGCCGAAAAATCAAATCCCCGCAGCCAACAGCGTTTACCCAATGAAAACATTCCCCTAGTTTGGGCGCAAAGTTTGTATTTTTTAGGTCAATTATTAAACGATGGATTAATCGCCATTGGTGATATAGATCCCCTGGGAAGACACCTCTCAGTGGGGCGGCACAGAGAACCTCTAGTCCAAATTGCACTGTTAGCTGAAGACGAAGATTTGCAAGCAGAATTAGCAGCCAATGGAATTGCAGCCCAAACTCCAAAACAGGTAGAACCAATTCAAGTCCGTCAAACTAAAGAATTATCAGCCATTTACACCCAAATAGGACGCAATGACCAATTAGGCTTGACCGGCCGTCCCGTTCGCAGGCTACGGAGTTTGACCACTTCAAGGGTGTTCCAAATTCGCGGAGAGGCGATCGTCTTTCTGCCCTCTTTTCTCGACAGACAAGAGTTTTATTTAACCCTAGATTACCACTTTTTAGTATCTCAAATCAATAGTGAATTAGCTTACATTCACCGTCATTGGTCTCAGTTGGGACGACCGACAGTAACCCTGATGCTGACTCACAGAATGCTGGAAACTGGTCGGGAAGCTTTGTTAAACTTGATGAAAGAACTCCGGGATGGACACTGCAAAAATACGCCTGTTAAGTTGGGGAATCTCAATCAATTAATCCTGACTGCTGGTACGGAAAAAATTGACTTTCTTCACGATTTTGATTTTACGGAATCTCCAGTTACAGGTGCTGTAGAATTGCCGAGCTATCTCCGTTACAATCCTGAAATAACAGGGCCTTTGGGTCACACTCAAGAATTTAAATTAGAGTGCGAAACTAATACTAGCTTCTTGCTAAAAAGCCTGCGGGAATCAGAAAATTTGTACGAACAAATAGAGTTACTCCACACCCTAGTACGTCTCAAAGGGATGGACTTTGATACTGGATTTGGAACCCAGGGAGAAAGTGTTAAAGTTGTAGATTTGCTCAAGGAAGTTTATACTAAAGCCGGAGACAGTTCCCAATCTAAAATAGAATGGGCAGTCATCCGTTATGCTGCTGGTTTGCTGGATAAGATTGATATCAGCTTGTCCGATGCCGTGACGGATATTTTGGTTCGACAAAAACAGATTTCTGTGGGGAAAGCTTACAGCGAAGCTTCCCTGATTTCTCGACCTGGTTCTTACATGGAAGTGATGGACAAAATTCGCCAATTCTGCGGCGAAGACGTTCGCGATCGAGTTCTCACCCAAGAAGTTTTGATCTACCTTGGTTTGCTGATTAAAGCAGAACCTCAGTTATTTAAAGGACTTTTGACCCTGAGAGTTAGCTATTTTATTCTGTTGCTAACTAGCGAATTGGCCCGCGAATTGGGAATCACGCAAAATGAAGCTTACGAAGATTTAATGCAGTTAAGTCCCTTTGAAATTAAAAACCGCCTGCGCCAAGTTTTGTCAGAGTATGAGGAAATGAATCAAGTCCTGAAACAGCAAGAATCTCTGCGGGTCAAACAATCGGAAAAAGAAATAGAATGGGTGGTCGCGCCTGTTTCGTCCGAGTCCCAAATGCCGGCGGGTGGATGGCGCAGGAAGCGACAAATGGAAGGTGCTGTCAATCGGGTTCCCAAGGATTTTTATCCGAATGTTTGGGGAATGCTGCGTCACTGCAAGGGCTTGATTATTGGGGATAAGTTGGAACGCCGAAATCGGTTGGATAGTGAGGTGATTTTATCGGAAATGACTCCTGGTGAAAAGAATTTTGCTCTACAGGTGGAGCATTTGCTGAATAAAATTGTTGCGCCTGAGTACAGACAGGTTAATATTGAGGCATTGATGGAGTTGGCTGCGATCGCCCAACGCAACCCAGAGCTACAAATAGAAGAGTACATCGTCTTAGATGTATTGATCGGTCACGCTGTCAGGCTCAATTGGCTGGAAAAACACTTGGAAAGAGCAGATAGATACGACGAAGATAAGGCAGCGGCTTGGCAAGCTTTTTATAATACTTCGCCTTATGTCTGCGCTACTCATGTTCTGAATGCTTTCCGATTCTTAACGCAGTTTGGGTAAATCTTATAGGGGCATCGGGCATGGGCATTAGTGTCAACTTAACGTCAAACCCTGTCACAGACTGCTGTTTGACTATTAAGGCCAGATCCCCCCTAGCCCCCCTTAAGAAGGGGGGGACAGGAGTCTTCTCTTTCGTCCCCCTTCCCCCATCCCCCCTTGGGGGGATGGGGGAAGGGGCATGGGGCATTGCTTGCAAATAACCAATTCCCAATTCCCAATTCCCAATTCCCAATTCCCAATGACTTTGGGCAATATCAGTCTACAATTTGTAACGTTGAGCCTTATTGAAGTGCAGGAGCGAAGCTGGCTTGGATAACGCGAGTCTATCAAGAAAACCCCCGCAAGCATCAGAGCTTGGGATTGACGAAATTCCAGAAGCAGTACGAGACCATCCATATATTGAAGTCAAGCCTAGTCAGTCCAGAAAAAAAGGGCTGATTTGGAAACTCCTAGCGTTGGGCGTAGTCGCCTTTGGGGTCAGCATTTGGCTGCACCTCAACTTTAAATTTTTCCCAGACACCAGTAGGGCAGAACAAAGTCAACCAAACCCAGTATCGGCAAGTTCCCCCTCACCCACAAGTCCCGTTGCTAACTCAAAAAGCAGTACGGCAACACCGGACAAACTACTGGGACATTTACCTTATCAAGAAGCACCAGCCTCTGACTTGGTAGCCGTCACCGGAGACGGCGGGATCAAACTCCGCAAAGCCGCAGCCGCCAAATATCAAGAAATGGCAAACGCGGCTGCCGCCCAAGGCATATATTTTGCTCCCATATCCGGCTTTCGTTCCCTGGAAGACCAACAACACGTATTTTTTGACGTGAAAGCCGAACGCAAGCAAGATGTTAGCAAGCGGGCGGAAGTTAGCGCTCCTCCAGGATATAGCGAACATCATACCGGGTACGCGATCGACCTGGGAGACGGCAGTGTCTCATCGGCAAACCTCAGTACCAGCTTTGAAGATACCCCAGCATTCAAGTGGCTAGAAGCTAACGCCACTTCCTTTAGCTTTGAAATGTCCTTCCCCAAAAACAATCGCCAAAAAGTCAGTTACGAACCTTGGCACTGGCGGTTTGTGGGCGACAAGCAAAGCCTCGAAACTTTCTACAAGGCTCATTCGCTTCCTTGACAAACTCAAGAGTTTTCCGAGAAACTGGTATTTTTCCTTTAGTCCTGTTAATTACCGCATCGGGCCCAATTTGTGATTGCAATTTATCCAGGCAGCTTTGACCCGATTACTTTGGGTCACGTAGATATCATCGAGCGAGGCTGTAAACTGTTCGATCGAGTAATCGTGACCATAGTCCGAAATCCCAGCAAAGTCCCTCTATTCACCGTAGAAGAACGGATAGAACAGATTCGGCGCTCTACCCAACACTTGCCAAACGTAGAAGTAGATAGTTTTGAGGGTTTGACAGTAAACTATGCTAAAATCCGACAAGCCAAAGTGCTGCTACGGGGGCTGCGAGTATTAACAGACTTTGAAATGGAACTCCAGATGGCCCACACCAATAAAACCCTGTTAGGTGAAATTGAAACAGTCTTTTTGGCGACTTCTAACGCCTACAGCTTTTTAAGTAGTAGTGTAGTTAAAGAAATAGCCAAGTTTGGTGGCTCCGTAGATCATCTTGTTCCGAAACACGTCGCCCTAGATATTTACCAATGTTACGCCAGCAGGAACCAACTCGTATCGAACCCAACAGCACCGGACGCACAACTGAGAACGAAACACCTCAGCACCCAGCCGCCTTCGGAGACGACAGCAGAACCGCAGGAGTAGACATCCAGCGGGAATTGAATCGGCTTGAGGAAATTGTTCTCGACAGTCCGCGTATCCCCATGACCAGACGTACTCTGGTAGATGAAGAACAGTTACTTGACCAGCTAGACTTGGTGAGGCTAAATTTGCCCATAGCCTTTCAGGAAGCCGAGTTGATTATCCGACACAAGGACGACTTGCTGCAAGAGGCCGAACTCTACGCTCAAGAAGTCATAGAAGCGGCAGAACAGCGAGCGGCAGAGCTTTTAAACGATATGGGCCTGATCCAACAGGCGAAGGTGGAAGCGGATCAGTTGCGACAACAGGTATTGCTTGACTGTGAAGCAATTCAGCAAGCGACGCTGGCGGAAGTTGAACAAATTCGCTATCAAGCTCAAGAAGAATTGGCAGAAATGAGAGCGAGGGTGATGGCTGAATGCGAGGAAATTCAAAACGGAGCCGACGACTACGCGGATCAAGTTCTCGATGATATTGAGCGTAAGCTGAGCGATGCGCTGCGGGTAGTTCGCAACGGCCGCCAGCAGTTGGATAATGTTTCTGGCTCTTGAATTTATAATCCCAAGGAAGGGCAGGCTGGATGCCTACCCCACAAGCAGGAAGGTAACTCTTTGTGGAACAGGCAGAATGCCTGTTCTTGATGATCAGTAAGGGCAGTTTGTTGGTTAGCGAACCTCTTCATAAAATTGTTTTAAATACTTCCCAGAAACTCCGAAACCCCACAAAAAACCAATCGCAAGATAGATAAAAATTGCTTTAAATTCCCCCCAAGATGCAACTCGGCGATCGCTACTTTCGACAATCCTATTTACTAACTTCATCTTACCTCGTCTTACCAACTTCAAACACAAATCTGCTTCCTCCATAATTGGTAGTTCTGCATCAAAACCATCGCATTCTAAAAAGTCTGTACGACGGCAAAAAATAACTTGATCCCCAAAGATTAACCGCAATCCTTTGATAAATAAATGAGGGCGAAATAATAACGGGGCATAGTAAGTTTTCAGGTAATTATGTAGCGAAAAACCCCATCTTGTTTGTTGGGAACCCGACATCAGAGAGATAAATCCGCCAGCGACTATTTGACTGTCAAACAGGGTTTTCTGGATGACGGCTACGAAGTCATCTGGTACTAAAGTATCAGCGTGGAGAAAGCACAGAATGTCACCAGTGGCGGTTTGTGCACCTAGGTTCATTTGTACGGAACGTCCGGGTATAGTGCTATAAATAACCTGGGTTTGGCAGGAAAGGGCGATCGCCACTGTCTCGTCTTGACTACCACCATCTACCACCAACACCTCCCAAGCAGGAGGATTGAGAATGCTGAGTTGACGGAGAGTACGTTCGAGACAACCCGCTTCGTTGAGGGTGGGAATAATAATAGAAACACGATCCATCTGGTTAAAATTTATGCCAAAAGTATTATAGCAACCCTAAATAAGTCGTATAAATATGTAGGGGTAGTGCCCCCGTGCCTACCCCGACCAAAGGGGCAACCACGGGGGGTTTGCCCCTACAAGAATTACACAAATGATTTAGGACTGCTATAATCTTAAATTGTGGCGATGTAAATCATTATAAGTAGGAAAAAAAATCATGGTAAAAACAGAAGTCAAAAATGATTTAGAATTCTACGATGAGAATGCCGATAATTGGTGGGACGAAAAATCTAAAATCTACGCTCTTTACCATCTAAACAAACCCAGATTTGAATTTTTCGACAGACACGCGACAAATTGGCGAGGATTGAAAACCTTAGATGTTGGGTGCGGCGGCGGTTTTTCCTGTGAATTCATGGCTGAGAGAGGCGCGCTTGTTTCGGGAATAGACCAATCTGAAAAATGCGTTCAAGCAGCTAAAAATCATGCAGTGATCAGTGGTTTTGAAATTGATTATCGGCAAGGTTTGGCAGAAAATATGCCCTATGATGATAACACGTTTGATGTGGTAATTTGTGTTGATGTTCTAGAACACGTTGCCGATTATAAACAAGTTGTCTCCGAAGTTCACAGAATTCTGAAGCCTGGGGGATTGTTCTTTTTTGACACGATTAATCGAACTTTTTCGTCACAAGTTGTGATGATTGGGCTGATGGAAAATATCTTGCAGGAAATTAGGAAGGGCGTTCACGATTGGGACAAGTTTATTATGCCAGAGGAACTGTCTGTGGTGATGGGCGACACCGGTTTTGGCAATATCGAAATTAAAGGTTTTGATATGTTTGGCGAAATCGGCGCTCTTTTAGCTCAGATGAATGGTTTTTGGGGAAATTTGATGAGCGGAAAGCAGCTATTTCCAGATTCGGGTGTTATGAAACAAGCATCTCAAACATTAATGTCTAATTTCGGTAATTATGTTGATTACAAAAAGTCTGGGTTGTTTAAAATCCAAATTAATGAGGATACTTCGATTATGTATGTTGGGGTGGGGGCGAAGAATTAGTTAGTCATTAGTGGTTAGTTATTAGTTAACCGTGATTAATTGTAGGGACAAAGGCCAAGCCCATTGGTGTCAACCTAGGCCTGAAAGCCTGCCAATCCTCTTGCTCGCCCGCCAGTCCGCCAGGGAATGAATTCCCTGTCTAATAGCTAAAGTCCTCTAAAGAGGACTAATGAGTTGAAAATTCTCCTCTTCAGTCCTCTTTAGAGGACTTTAGCTTTGAGGCAGGGGTTTTAACCCTTGTCGGACTATGGGTTCTACGTTAAGTTGACACTTATGGGCACCGTGCAGTCTCCTAATTTCTTAATGGCAAGTTGCAGAAACAGGCTCTTTTTCTAACACCGACTGGCCAGGATTTACCCATACATAAATCTCGGTGGCATCGTCGGAACAACTGTGACAGCCGCCACATTTTTTGGCTGCTGCCATTTTACTAATGCGGCCTTTACGAATTAAGCGGTTTAGCATTCCGCGCAAAGCGTCGCTATCCATGCGGAAGTGGATTTTGAGATCCGCGATGGAGGCTCTTTTGTTGTCAGCAATAAATTTTTGCAGTTCGCTTAAAATCATGGTTTTTCTGGTTTGGTTGACAGTTAAACGCAGTTATGGGTTAGCGGTTATATCAATTCTGGTTGTATCGGAATGATTAAACCACAGAGAACACAGAGCACACAGAGAAAGAGAAGAGAGAAATAGTAATTCCGATGTCAACGGATTTGATATTATCGGTTATTTGTTAGGTGCTAATAGCCAAGCACCAAAACTAATAACAATTAACTACTAATTACTTCGCGTCGCTTTGGTAGCTTTTCTCCAGCCATTTTTAATCCCGCAAGAGTCACACCCATAGCTATTGTTAGTCCGACAATCCAAGCAATAGATGATTGTGGATGCTGTGAAAATGTGGCGAGTTGATAGTAGCCAACTGCTGTGAAATAAGCAATGCCAGTAGTCCAAGAACCCGCGAATATTGTCCAACCTAAATTTGTTTCCCGGTAAAGTGCAGCGGTGGCGGAGACGCAGGGAAAGTATAGCAAGACAAATAGCAAATAGGCAAAAGCGGCGGCATTGGAACCGAAGCGCTGGGACATTTGCCCGTAGGTGCTACCAGAGATACCTTGGGCTTGTTCTGCTTGTTTTTGGTCGGTAATATTGGCTGAACTTAAGCCTAGGGGATCGAAAAGTTGACCGGGGAGTTTTGCGAAATTATCTGGAATACTGACAAATGCTTTACCGATGTTTCCCCAGAAGCTAAATTCTGCTGCTTTCTGCGGTGTTCCGCTTGCTGATTTTTGTTCGTCTGCTAGTTGGGTGTAGAGGGAATCTAAGGTTCCAACCATTACTTCTTTGGCAAATACTCCTGTTAGTAAACCGACGGTGGCTGGCCAGTTTTCTTGGCTGATTCCCATGGGGGTAAATACAGGTGTAACTGTGCGGCCGACGGCGCTCAAAATTGAGTCTTTGCTGTTTTCTTTGCCGAAGGAACCATCGGTGCCGACGGAGTTCATGAATCCTAGTATAATCACCATGATCACGATCGCAATTCCGGCTTTTCTGATAAACGCTTTGAGTCTATCCCAAGTACGCAGTAGCACTCCTTTGAGTTTGGGAATGTGATAGGGCGGCAGTTCCATCACAAAGGGCGCTGCTTCTCCTTGCAAAAGGGTATTTTTTAAAATGAGTCCGGTGAAAACTGCTGCTAAAATTCCGATTAGGTAAAGTCCCAATACCATATTTTGACCGCCGACTTGGAAGAATGCGCCACAAAATAGGGCGTAAACTGCTAATCGGGCGCTACAAGACATGAATGGATTCATCATAATCGTCATGGTGCGATCGCGCTTATTTTCCAAAGTCCGCGTCGCCATAATTCCGGGAATGTTGCAGCCGAAACCTACCATCATCGGTACAAAGGATTTACCGGGAAGTCCCACAAATCGCATTAATCTGTCCATCACAAAAGCGGCCCGCGCCATGTAGCCGGAGTCTTCTAAAACTGACAAACACAAAAACATCATCCCAATTTGAGGGATAAATGTAGATGTGGTTTGAACGCCACCGCCAGCACCTTTTGCTAGGAGTCCAATCAACCATCCGGGCGTACTAATGCTGGCTAATAATTCACCGAAACCATCGACAAAAATTGTGCCAAAAAAGATATCAAAAAAATCGATAAACACGCCACCGACATTAATAGAAATCGTAAACATCAGGTACATTACCGCTAAGAATACGGGAATTCCTAGGAAACGGTTGAGAACAATTTGGTCTATTTTATCGGAAACGTTGGTTTTGACTTCTCTAGAAAATTCAGCGACACCTTGGGTTAAGTTGCGGATGAAGGTGTAGCGGCTGTCGGCGATGATAATATCGAGGTCGTCATCTAGGGTTTCATGGACTCGGCGACGGTGCGGAACTACGATTTTTTCGAGTTCTGTATGGGCGAGTTCCGGGGCGACTTCATCCACGTATTCTAACAGTTTCAGGGCTGTCCAGCGGGCATCTACGGTGCGATTGGGACTGTATTTTTCGATGTGTGGTATGAGTTGGGCGATCGCATCTTCGATCGCAGCCGGATAAGCGACATAGGCAGATGGTACGATCGGCTTAGCCAGGGCCCGATTAACCGCATCCCGCAATAAAGGAACACCCTGATTGGAAGCAGCACTCATCGGCACAACCGTACAGCCCAGACGTTCAGCAAGTTTGCTAACATTAATTCTGACATCCCGTTCCTTAGCAACATCCATCATATTCAGCGCCAAAATTGTCGGTACGCGCATCTCCAAAATTTGGGTAGTCAGATACAAATTGCGCTCTAAGTTAGAAGCATCAACAATATTAATAATTACATCGGCTTCACCAGATAACAAATAATCTCGCGCCACCAATTCATCGAGTCCGGTATCTCCATCTTCGGCATCCAGAGAATAAACTCCCGGCAAATCAACAATAGTAATAGCTAAACCATCATGAGTGTATTTTCCCTCTTTCCGTTCCACCGTTACTCCAGGCCAATTACCTACTCGCTGGTTAGCACCAGTCAAGGCATTAAATAAAGTAGTTTTACCACAGTTAGGATTGCCTACCAATCCAATAATTTGCTTACTCATTATTTCACTTCTTCTACAAATAGACTTTTAGCTTCATCTTTGCGTAAACTGAGTTTAAAACCCCGCACCAGAATTTCTACAGGGTCTCCTAAAGGTGCGTGCCTAGTGATCGTAAATTCAGTTCCCGGTGTCAGCCCCATTGCCAACAATTTGCCCTTATAACCGCGGGCTGTTTTCTCATAACCAACGACGCGACCGATAGCGCCTACAGCCAAATCCCCTAATTGTTTTCTCTCGTTCATCAGTTGTTGTAATAAAGTCTAAATTTGAACAAATTAAACTCCTGAATCTAGCAACCCTTTCAAAATGTGCGAACATCTCTCTTTACTCTTCCTCTGCGCCCTCTGCGCCCTCTGCGGTTAATAAAAAAAAATCTTGGTCACAAATCAAATAGGATTGCTGTAGATACAAATTTTTTAGATCTATGCAGAATTCCTACACATAATTTTCTGTGCCATACCAGCCCCCAAACCGATGCGGTTGTCACCAATTGCCACAATGACAGAACCGCCAGAATTGCTGACGATTTGAACTTCGATAGCGGGGACCAATCCCATGCCAATCAGGCGGCGCACCGTGCCTTCTGAACCCTTAAGTTTGACAATCCGCAGTTTCTCGCCGACGCTAGCCATTGCTAGGGGGAATGATTTACCTTCGGGTACCCCAGGCTGAGTTTCTTGGCGGCACTCTTCGCTTCCAGAGACTTCTGGTGTCTCGCCGTAAAAGGTGAAACCCTCGAAATGTCTGGGGTTTGACTCTTGGTATTGTTGGCTGTAGTCTTCTGTGTTTTGTTTCATGGCCTTGGTGATATCGGTTTTAGCAGCAAGTTGTTGGGCTTCATGGCACTAAGAACTTGACATATATTCTCAATATACTTGAAGCATCGCAATTTTACGCATTTTGAGATTTCCCTTGCAGTTAGAGATTTCGGACACTGGGATCGCCCAGAGACGGAAATTAGGCTGATTTTTGGGGCTTTGAGAGCTTATATCTGTCTTGGGTTAGATGCTGCTCTGCGGTAAAATCCTGTGTATGCGACAAGTCCTGCTGTTTATCATGTTATATGAAAAATAGTTTATTAGCAATTGTTCTCAAATAAATTCACTAAAAAAACCATCCTCAGCCGCTATTTTTAGTATGCTGGGAAAAATAATTCTCCATGGCGATCGAATTTTGATGGCCCGATCGCCGATCGCCCTACAATAGCGATCGAGCATATATACTTAACCCGCTCCCCCGTACAGATTAACAATCGATCGAGAATTATGCCAGCAAATTTCCTGCCAACATCCATCGCCCAGCTTACAGAATCCACATCCATAGCTTTAGCCCAAAACATTCAACAAACAGTCATTACAACCCCCCTCAGCCAGCAGCCAATTGCCACCACCTACGTACATGAAGGTACTGGAAATACACCGATTTTGCTAATTCACGGCTTCGACAGTTCGGTGTTTGAATACCGCCGTCTGTTGCCGCTGCTGGCAGAAAAAAATGAAACTTGGGCGGTGGATTTACTAGGTTTTGGCTTTACGGAAAGATTGGCTGGTTTGCCTTTTAGTGCAAAGGCGATCGGTACTCATCTCTACTATTTTTGGAAAACCCTAATTTCGCAGCCCGTCATCTTAATTGGTGCATCGATGGGAGGTGCAGCAGCAATTGATTTCACGCTCAATCATCCCCAACTTGTCAAACAATTAATCTTAATAGACAGTGCAGGTTTTGCCATCACTTCTAATAATGGCAAATTTTTAATTCCACCTTTAGGATATTTGGCAACTTCATTTTTACGCAACCCTAAAATTCGCCAAAATATTAGCCTTAATGCTTATTTTGATAAAACCTTCGCTTCTGTGGATGCCCAAACTTGCGCCGCGCTACACCTAGAGATGCCCAATTGGAATCAAGCTTTAATTGCTTTTACCAAAAGCGGTGGTTACTGTGGTTTTGGGGAAAAATTGTCGCAGATTCAGCAGCAAACCCTGATTTTGTGGGGGAAACAAGACCGAATTTTGGGGACTGCGGATGCAGAAAAGTTTGCCAAGGCGATCGCAAATTCTGAACTAATTTGGATACCCGATTGCGGACACGTTCCCCACTTAGAAAAACCGCAGATTAGCGCCCAACACATTTTAAAATTTATCACTAATACATAATATGGGGAGATTTTGAGTGGGTGAAGGCGGGTTTTTGATGTTTTTGGTAGTTTATGTTGTGGAACAGGCATCTTGCCTGTTCTCTTAATTAGAATTACCAAATTTTTGCTGTAAAAACTGCTGTGCAACTTCTCCAGCATCCTGTTGTTTTCCATCAACTAGATAGTTCATTTTCCGCATATCTGCTTCTGATATTTTCCCGCCCAATTCTGCGAGGACCGATCGCAATTCTGGGTATTTTGTCAAGATTTGCGATCGGACCACAGGCACTGCTTCATAGGAAGGAAAATAGTTCTTATCATCTTTGAGCACCACCAAACCGAAACTTTCAATCAAACCATCAGTAGTATTCCCAGCAATCACATCCACCTCTTTTTGTTGCAAAGCCTGCACCAACAAACCTAACAACAATTCCTTCGGTTCTTCCGCAAATTTAATCCCATAAGTTTTAGCCAATCCCGGAAATCCATCCTCTCTTTCTTTGAACTCTGGTCCAAAACCCGCCCGCAGTTTCGGTGAAACCTTTCCTAATTGCGAAATAGTTTGTAAATTGAATTTTTTCGCATCATCTCCCCGCACAATAATCGCAAAACTATTATTAAATCCCAGGGGTTCAATCCATTCTGCTTTAAACTGTTGCGGATACTCCTGTTTGATATAATTAAAGACTTGTTTGGAATCAGAAGTGGTCTTTTGTTTAAGAATATTGGTGTAAGCAGTACCCGTATATTCGACGTACAAATCAATTTTACCTGCGGCGAGGGATTGATGACAAAGGGAACCTCCCAGATTCAGTTCTCGTTCCACCTTAATATCAGTTTTCGCTTCGATACGGCGCGCTAAAATTTCGGCCAGAATGACTTGTTCCGAAAAATCTTTCGAGCAAATGACAACTTGTTTTTTGGAACTAGAGGTACATCCTGCTACAGCAAACAAGGAAAGCAGCAAGCAGGAGGAGAAAAAAAAATCGTTTTTAGATATTCTCATGAGTTTACTATGTTTTAAATTATACAAAGGTTAATAGCCCTAGCTGAAAATTCATCGGTGATAACCATACTCAGCCATCTAGACATCTTTTAATCTATGGTAGCAGAAAAGGGACTGCTCAATGATAGGGTGATGGACCAAGTGCGATCGCACATTACCAGATAGATTCAAGATTCAAAATAAATCCGGGGAGAACATCTTCACCGGATACAGTGGCTGGAGATTCCAGCATTTCAACTTCTTGATGGGGACGGTAAATTTCAACTTGTCGCGATTTGCGATTAATTAACCAACCTAAAACAGCACCATTGTCTCGATACTCTTTCATCTTATCCTGAGTTTCTTTCAAACTATCGCTGGGAGAAAGTAACTCGACGACAAAATCAGGACAAATCGGGGGAAATTTCTGTTGTTGTTCGGGAGTTAGTGCATTCCAGGTTTCTAATTTTACCCAAGAAGCATCAGGCGCTCTATTTGCACCATTTGGAAGTTTGAAACCAGTTGAGGAATCAAACACTTTTCCCAATTTATGTTGCTGATTCCAAATCCAAATCTGTGCAGTTAATCCTGCATTGCTGCTTCCAGTTTCTCCTCCTGCTGGTGACATGATAATTAGTTCTCCTTTGGCTGTGCGTTCCAATCTAATATTTTCATTCTCCTGACAGAGTTGGAAAAACTGATCGTCTGTCAGCTTAATAATGGGGTTGAGGTTGAGGGTGAGGGTAGTCATAGGGGTATTTTATCGCGACTAAACGACCTTTATTGGCGATTGTAGCAGATCGAGTAAGGCTTGAGGGCGATCGCTTTTCGTAATAGCTTTGTTTGTGCGGGCTTTGCGGGAGAAAAGGGTGATACCGATTCCATTTATTCTAAGGTAAATGAATATCACCATCCATAGGTTCTAATATTGTTAAAATTTATCGTATCAATTCCTATTTTTTGAAGATAAGATGCTAACTTCAGATCGTCTGTCAGCACCAGATAACCTTGGCTTCCTAAATATATAATTCCCACATCAGTCAACCCAAATTTAGTAAACTTATCAACTTGCACAGCCGTTAGACTTTCAATATAGACTTCGTTTAATCTTTTAATTCCTTGTGCAAATATTTTTAAGCATTCAGAACGTTCTGGCTCTCCTATTTGGTTAAGTAAGCTATTAACTTCAGTTAAAATATTTGGTGTAGTTATTATATTACCAAAATTAGATAATATGTTTACTAATAAATCATAATCCTCTGGTGCAAATTTTTCTGTGCGATTAAATTGAGAAATCCGGGAGCGATTAACACTCCCGACAAACCACAAAACCAAAATATTTGTATCTACAATGACCCCTTTTTTTCGATATTTATTAAAAATATTATGGATATACTCCTTCATACTTCTCTGATTTTCATTGATTCTATTTCACCTGTTTCTGCATTGACTTTAAAAATTTTATACTCCCGTTCATCTCTATATCTAATTCCCATCGGGAGTTCTTCTGTAAACGTCTTACCCTCAAAGCTTATAGTAATCAACCAAAATTGTTTATCATCTGATAGCTCAATTTCCTCTAATCTGATATCGTTGGTAGAAAGTCGAATCAAGTCTTGTATATATTGGCAATAAGTTTTTACTGCTGAGACAGCAGCACGCACATCAATTCTCTTGATTTGTGTGATTTGTTCGAGTTGTTGTTCCATAATTTTTATTAAGTTTCAAGTAATTCTTGGTTGGAGGTTGTTTTTTTAGGATGATAGTAGGCAAGATGCCTGGTATATATTATAACAAAATAAGTTCTAGTAAAGCTTAAGATAGCATAAACGAGAATACTCTCCAAAGTCCGATTAGTGGTAAAGGGGAGGGGCGATTCCCTACGGGAATCGCTTCGCACGCGCGTACTTTGGGAAAAAAGGGGCGAGGCAGTCATCAAGGGCTATAATGGTAAAAATAGAGAATAGTTGATATTAGCTATGCAGCGAATATTTGAGGCTATATTGAAGGGAAACTTTTTAGAATGGTCTAATGAGGTTCCAATACAGGGCGATCGCCCTGTCAGAGTTTACGTTACTTTACAAGAAGAGCTATCGACTTTAAGTGCGGAGTTTCGCCGTCAGAGAATAGTTGAAATATTGGAAAAAATCGCAGCAAGTAATGTCTTTCAGGGTTTCACCCCTGTGTACTCGATCGACCTGCAATCTGCTGTATATTCCAACTTTTATTATACGTCATTTAGATGCTGAATAGCTTACCCCTTAAGAGTTTTTGAGGACTTGACCCCCGGTTTATTTCTACCTACGGACAGGTAAAAGGCGAACCCTTGCTTAGCAGTAGTCGGGTCTAGTCCAGTCTGCACAAAACTGCTGACAGGACTCTGATTAATGCTAGCATCAACCGCATTCCCATTATCCTCTGACTCGGACTCTCCTATCGGTTTAATGCCATTCCAATTAAGGTAAGTATTCCGCAGATTGCTGAAAATTTCTTGATAAATTTGGCTTCTGACGCGATCGCCCCGCTTCCCATCTTCCAGTTTGATATCATCCACAAAAAAGCCGATCTGCAATTCAAGATACACCGAGGATTCCTCGTGATTCATTCCGATCATCCTGATTTGCGGTTCTTGCCATTTTTTTCGCGGTACTTTCAACTTTTCTCTGATCCATTTAATTATATCCATGACATAATCATCTAAGCGAGTTTCGTCAGCTTGAGGGTTCGAGATTTTTTGATACAAGCGTTGCGCTCTTCGCTTTAACAAATTAATCTTTTGTTCCCATTCTTCAGAAATAAAGTATTGATCGTCATCCAGCAAATTTGGATCTCTCAGCCAAATTCGATACCACTGCCTAATTAACTCAATCAGTCCCTCTTCATTATATTCTTCAAAATTAACTACAGCACGGCTATCTTCAGTTGCCTCGATCACTTGAAAACCAAAGAGTTCTAAGATTGCTAAATATTCCTGTTGGACGTTTTCTCTTTCATCTTGAGTTAACCCTCCTTTTTCTGCAAACTGCACCGTAACAACCAAAGATTCCAGGGCTTGTTCAATTTCCTCTAATTTTAAATTGACCTCCTGTTCAGCCAGTAGTCGCGATTTCCCAACTTCTTGTTGTTCGACTAGAGCGGCATCACTTCCTTCCGCGTTATAGTACCTATCAATTACCTCCAATTTAGCATCCATATCCCCTAGTGTATCTGGATGAGCTAACACAATTTCTTGCATCAGCTTCTTGGAATCCTCAAGATTACCTTCCGAGGGTATTTCTATTTCTATAGAGTTATAGTATAAGGAGGTAGGGCGACTTAGATTAGTAAGTTTTTGACCCTGCAATACACTGTTGGGAATATAAACATCGCAATGGTTGCTAAATATATATAGCTCAGTCACCCTAATCCCAATCCGGCGCAGCATTCCGATTGAACCATCTTCAAGGAGCAGAATATCACCAAATCGAAAAGGAGTATCAATAAGTAAAACAACTCCACTAAAAAAGTTAGACAAAATATCCTGAAGCGCAAAACCCAGAACAAAAGTAGCACCACCCAAAGCTACCCAAATTCCACTTAAATCAACCCCAAACGAACTGATAACCAGCACACCGCCACCCACGAAAATAATCACAGGAACAACGGCTGAGAGGATGGGAAGCAAGACATCATCCCACATCACCTCAGTTTTTTTAGTGTACTCTTTGAGGTAGTAGATAAAAACTTCGATAAATAATTGAACACACCAATAACTAATAGTGATAATTAAAATCGGTGTCAGGATGTGTTCGATGGCAGCAAAAATATCAGGAGAGACTAACTTCCCAAAAGTGATTTTTAGACCGAAAATAGCGAAGACAATGAGAGCGGGATAGGCAGAAACATTTAAGGTGACAATTGCAATGTCCCGTTCAAATCTCCGAAAAATGGGGCGCAAGATATAAAACAATATTAGATATAATAGCCCAGTTCCCAGAGCGGTGAGTAGCAAACAGATCGAGAGCTTACTAATTATATTTAGCGTGTCAAATTGATGAAAAATGTTTTCTAACATAGTAGTTTATCCCTTAAATAAATTAACTTAATTTTTGTCACAAAAACTCCCTAACATTTTTGGTCATTAGTTGCATTTACTCCTCTAGAACAGTCATCAACTAATTGGACATGAATAGAGGTGTAAATTTCATAAAATGTTACGTTCGCTCCTAAAGATTTTACTTTATTCAACTACAAGCTTTAAACCTGGAAGCAATCGCTCTAAGTTTTTCAAAGATTTAACTTGCCAGGGCATTCTTTTTGTGCCTAAAACCACCAATTGACTCTTCTTTTTCCGCATCCCAAGTACAAATTTCGACAGCATACTGATGCCAGAACTGTTGAGAAATTTTAATTCTTTCACATTTAATGTGAGAGTTGTGGGTGCTAATTTAGCTACATCATCGAGCAATTTAACAATGGGAGCATAATCCTTGGGGCCTCCTAGACTGATAGCACCTTTAAAATAAACTGTTGAGGATGCTGGATCGTATTGCACTTGATAATCCTCGCCGGTGACTTCTTGATTGGTCATAGCTTTTCTGTCTTTTTTTGCTTCTGATGTCTAAATTAATCAGTTAAAATTATACAACAACTTGAGCCATTGTAGTAACGGTGATAATTTGTGGATTACTGGGCTCGGACTCAAATTTCCAGCCGAGTTTGGCTGAATAATCATTGATCGCGGTCAGCAAACCTAAGCCAGAAGCTTCACCATCTTCGGATTCGGCTGCTTTTGTTATCTGCTCAACATATAAGTCATTAGGATCTGCCGATCGTAATTCCTCAATAAAGGCTTGAAATTTCTCCACACTTTCAGGACTAATACTGTTCGTGGTAAAAATTACAGCAGTGACTATCTCCAAGTTTTCCCTAAAATGTATGCCAAACTTAACTGGATCGTTCTCGCTTCCTTCATTAAATTTCATGGCATTCTCTAAGAGTTCGTTTCCGATATAACTCACCGCGTTTTTCATGGCTTCGATGCGTTCTTCTACCTCACTATCCTCCTCGTCAATTGGCATAATATTAAAAAAATAGTCGGCGATAAAACAAGCTGATAAGCGGTTATTCAGCCACCGCCGTTTAACTGGTCTAGAACTGGAAGTAAAGCTCAGTTCTAAAGAATCATGTGACCGGGAAAACTCTTCAATAAAATCTCCAACAAGCTGGATCATCTTTGTTACCTATTAATTGATAAAGGTTGGTAAGTAGAAGGAAGAAGGAAGAAGGAAGAAGGAAGAAGGAAGAAGGAAGAAGACATACACAGCAAGCTTGAGCGCGAGCCGTATTTGACGTTTACTTAGGTGATTTAGTTATCATCCCTTAGTTGTTAGTGACATTTTTTTGGTTTTTCGGGATATTTGTGCTGGATGCAGAATAAGTTACCATTTTGTGAGGCTTTAAGGTTAATTGCTAACTGCAAAATGTTCATGGCAAGCCTACGCACATCAGTTGCGAAAAAGGTTGAATATATTCTTTTTATTCACATTCTCTTTAACTTCCTTCACTAATTCTGGTTCCTCAAATGATTCCAGGTTATCAGATGCTTCTTCCTCAAATGATTCTAGGTTATCCGATGCTTCCTGCTTGATCACCAGTAAAGTAATGTCATCAAAAACTTTCTGCTTGCCAATAAATTGTTTAAGATCGTCAACGATCGCTTGTTTGATTTCTTCGGCCGAGCCAGCCCAATTATGACTAATAACTTCGCAGAATTTATCCAGCCCATACTGTTCTTTATCAAGGTTATAAGCTTCAGGAATTCCATCGGTATAGAGGACAATTCCATCCCCCTCCTTTAATTCAATGATTGTATGATTGATAAATTCAGTAATTTCTTCATCTAATCCAATAGGGAAGCCTAGATTCATCGTGTCAACGCGCTCAACCAACCCGCCCTTTCGCACTACAATAGTTTCCTCATGCTGACCGCTGATACTTATTCTACCTTTTGTATAGGTGAGAATGACTAACGTCAAATTCTTCTCAGAATTCATCCGTCGGACATTTTTATAAATAGTGCGGTTGAGTGCATCTAAAAATTTAACCGGATCGAGTTCTCTAATTTCTTTAAGAGTACGAACTGCTGTTTGCGTCATTACCATTAAAATCCCACTTTCGAGTCCGTGTCCGGTGACATCACCGATGCCAATTGTGACGATTCCGTCTACGTAGAGAACGTCATAGTAGTCGCCGCCTATTTCGTCTGCGGGTTCCATAAACCCTGCAATTTCTAAACCTTCGATGGCGTCTAGTTCGTCTGCTGTAGGAAGAATCATCTGTTGCATTTGACGCAACATATCTAGTTCTTTAGCCATGCGGAAGTTTTCCGATTGGAGGATTGCTTCTGCTTCGTTTCGCTTGAGAAGGTTTACATAGGCTTTAGAGTGGTAGCGGATACGAGCTATTAGTTCTGCCTTGTCTGGGAGTTTAACTATATAATCGTTTGCCCCTAAAGCAAAAGCTTTTGCTTTAATCAGCGGTTCTTCTTTACTAGAGAGAACGATCAGCGGAACATATCTTGTGGGAGCGTTATTGGCTCGCAAAAAGCGTACTAAGACCAGTCCGTCCATCTCTGGCATCACTAGGTCTTGTAAGATGACTGTTGGTTGACATGACCTCGCGACTTTGATCGCCTCGGTAGGGTTGCTACAGTAATGAAAGGTGATATCTTTTTCTGGAAGCAACATTCGACGAACGGCTTCGCCGATCATTGGCTGATCGTCGATGAGTAAGACTGTAATCGGATCTTCTGTCACTGAGTTCACTTCCTTTTGAAAGACTAACTTGAAGATAAAATGTAAGCAGTAGTTAACGGCTCCTTGCTAATCGGTCAATGAGAGTAGAAGCGATCGCATCCAGTGGTAAAATCTCCGTCGCTGCACCAAGCTCTACTGCTGCCTTGGGCATCCCATAAACCACACAACTTGCCTGATTTTGGGCGATCGTATGCCATCCCTTTTCGCGTAACAAACCTAGCCCTTCCGCTCCATCTCGACCCATACCTGTTAGTAACACAGCAGTTCCTTGACGGTGCCAGTAATGAGCGACACTTTTGAAAAACACATCAACCGAAGGACGATAGGGATAATCAATCGGGTTTTTTGTATAACTTAAGCTAAAATTTGGTTGCAATGACAGGTGATCGTTTGTCCCGGCAACTAATACCTTTCCTACTTCCAAACGACTACCTTCGGATGCTAGCTCTACGCTGAGGGGTGTTTGTTCGTTTAGCCATTCTACCAAACTGGGAGTAAATTGTGCATCTACGTGTTGGACGATCGCCACTGCTGCACCAAAGCTTGCTGGTAAACGAGAAAGAATCTTTGCTAGAGCATTGGGGCCGCCAGTAGAAGAGCCGATCGCAACTAGGGGAGGAACGCGGGCTGCGAGGGGTGAGAATATAGATTGAGGGCTTTGGGTAGTGGTTCTATATTTAGAAGTTGCACCTGATTTACCAATTAGTTTACCAATTGTCACGATTTTCGCAAGCAAAGCTGTGGCAGCTTCTGGGTTGCCGCTAGCACCCAAAACTGGCGTGCTAACAGCATCTAATGCTCCATATCCCATTGCTTCAAACACTTGAGACCCATTTTTTTCAACGCTAGCCGTTACTACCACAATAGCGCAGGGAGAATTCTTCATGATGTGGCGAGTTGCCTCTACCCCATCCATGATTGGCATGATCAAATCCATCAGAATCAGATCTGGGGTATCTTGGGCACATTTGCTAACTGCTTCAGCACCATCATGTGCTACCCAAGCCACTTGATAGTCTTTGACAGTCATCAAGACTCGCCGTAGCGTCTCTACTGCCATCACCATGTCGTTTACAATTGCGATTCTCATAGGATTGGTAATTGGTAATTGGTAATTAGTAATTGGTAACGAATGACTAATTACCAATCAAGTCGTACACGGCGTTTACTAATGTATCGTCCTGAAAACTTGCTTTGGTTAAGTAATAATTAGCTCCAGCTTCTAAGCCACGAATGCGGTCTTCTTCACGGTCTTTGTAGGAGACAATAATCACCGGAATCGAACTCAGTTTGGGATTATTTTTAATCTTACTGGTAAACTCAATTCCGTTCATGCGGGGCATATCAACATCACTAACTACCAAATCGTAGTGATTTGTGGAAACTGCGTGCCAACCTTCCATGCCATCTACCGCAACATCAACATTGTAACCTTTATTTTGTAGCAACTTCCGTTCCATTTCTCGCACGGTAATAGAATCATCCACCACCAGAATACTCTTGCGGTCGTCTACAGAACTTTTATGAGAACTGCTAATAACACGGTTCAAGTGGCTGTTATTAAGCAGATTATCGACAGAACGCATCAAGTCAGAAGCATCGACAATCAGGATAGGAGAACCGTCTCCCATCAAAGCAGCAGCACTAATATCCTGAACTTTACCCAATCGGGGATCTAAGGGTCTTACCACCAAATCGTGTTCGCCCAAAAAGCGATCGACCACCAGTCCGTAATAGTCTGATTGTTCGCTGATGACGACGACAGACAAGGTGTCGGAATGGGGCGGAGGTTGCTTCAATTCTAATACTTGATAGGCAGCTACTAAGCCGATATTCTTATTGTTCATAGTGAAATATTGGCGATTTTCCACTGAGGCAATCTCTTTTTTGTCCACATTGACAATTTGCTCGATCCGCGCCAGAGGAAAGGCATAGGGTTCGCCAGATATTTCTACTAACAGGGTGCGAACAACGGATAGCGTCAAGGGTAATTGGAAGTGGAAAGTCGTACCTTTTCCCAGATTAGAACTAGCTCGCACGGTGCCGCCAACTTCGTGCGCCATGCTTTTAGCAATATCTAAACCCACGCCGCGGCCGGAAATTTCGGTGACTTGTTGGGCTGTTGAAAATCCTGGTAAAAATAGAAATTCCATCAGTTCGGCTTCGTTAAGCTGAGCTACTATTTCCGGGGTTGCCAGGTTCTTATTAATAATTTTTCCGCGCAGCCAGTCAAAGTTAATTCCTCTACCATCGTCAGTGATGGTAATCGATAGCATTCCTCCTCGGTGGACTGCTTCTAGCCGCACGGTTCCTTCTGCTGGTTTGCCGGCGACGAGGCGCTCTTCGGGAAGCTCCAAGCCGTGATCGATGGAGTTACGCAAAATGTGGGTGAGGGGGGCTTCCAGTTTTTTGATAATATCCCGATCGACAGGCGTGCCTTTGCCGAAAATTTGAAATTTTACTTGCTTATTCAGCTTCCTGGCTAAATCGCGCATCATCCGAGGAAACCCCTGCACCCCATCGGCGAAGGGACGCATATTAGAGGCAATTACTTCCTGGTAGAGGCGATCGCTCAGACTGCCGGTGCGACGGGCATATAATTCTAGTTCGATCAGGCGATCGCTCAAAATCTGCCGACATTCCCGCTCCTTTGCGCGGGCTCCTTCTAAATAGTTTGCGGCTTCTTGATTGTGCTTGACTGCGAGAGTTTGCTGAAAATTATCTAAAATTTTAGATAATTCTAGTTGGCGTTTTTTGAGGATCGTCAGGGAATCGGCAAAGGGCTGAAGCCAATTTGCTTCGATCAAAGATTCGCCAGCCAAACCCATGATCCGGTTTAAGTTGTCGGCGCTTACCCGGACAACGCGATCGCTAGAGGCCCCTCCCTGTTCTGCTCCCGGTTTGACTTGCTCTACATCGCTAGATGTTTGCTTAACAATTGATTGAGTTTCACCTAAGTTATTCTGACCATTTGGTTGTGTTTGGATAGTACCGGGAGCGCTGAGCACGATTTCCGGTTTTTGCACAGGAGTAGATTGTGCCTGAGTTTCCTGATTAGATGGCAAGATTTCGGCTCTTTTCACTGGTGCAGATCCCGGTGTCAGCAGAGCAGAAATTTCCTCTCTAGTAGTTTCAACATCGTCCCGATTTTCCTTAACCCAACTTTGCCCTTGCTGACTGATGTTTAGCAGCAGATCGACTCCATGCAGCAACACGTCAACTCCATCGGCTTCTAGGGTAATTTTTTGGTTCTGTGCTGCTACAAAACAATCTTCCATAACGTGAGCCAAATTAACCGCAGCATCGAGGGCCACGATGCGGGCGGCTCCTTTAACGGAATGGGCGGCTCGCATTAACGACTCTAAGACTTTGGGAGACCCTGGTTGGCTTTCCAGGGCTAAGAGTCCCTCACTTAAAATAGCTGCTTGGGCGTCTACTTCCAGCTTGAATAACTCCAACATTGAGGTGTCGCCGATGGTTGACATCTCATCTGATTCTGGATAATCTTGACGGTTTGCGATCGTGGTTGGCGACACCTCGGTGGTCACTGCTGCACGAGCAAGCGAGTTCAAATCTCTAGCTGATTGGTTTGGCCCAACCGATATTTTGGGGCTATTTAAATCATCTTCTAATCTTACTTCTACAGTGGGAGTTTCTGGCTTTCCCTGCCAACTTTTCAACTCTACTCTTGGCTGAGAAACTAATACAGATTCTGGTGTCAGTAAGGTAGCAACACTGTTGGTAACGGTTTCGATGTTATCTTGATTTTCTGAAAGCCAACTGTCTAAATCGTCTTCCTTGACTCTGCTGATATTTAGGAGTAAATTTACACCTTGCAGCAGCACGTCAATCTCACCCGCACCCAGAGTAAAGCTTTGCTTTTGAGCACGATCGAGGCAGATCTCTATGCTCTGAGCCAGATTAATAGCATCATCGATTTCTACGAGCCGAGCCGTTCCTTGAATTGCATTAGCGACACGCATTAATGACTCTAGAATTTGGCGAGACTGGGGTTCGCTTTCCAGGGAGAGAAGCCCCTGATTTAGTATTGCTGCTTGGGCTTCCACTTCCTGCCGGAATACATCTAGCATCGTGATGTCGTTCATCGCATCCTCCCTCTGATCTGTCATAATATTCTTTTGTTTAAGGTGTAAAATAATAAATCAGAATCTATGTAATTAACCTTATGCCCCTGCCAGCGAACCACCCCTTTTGTATAAGTTTCTGAGGCTTTTGAAATCACTACAGGTGTATTTTCTAATTCCCTGAGCGGGAAGCGATGAAGACCGCAAACTTCGTCCACGATAAAAACCCAGCGATTGTCTCCACTTGCCATAACTATCATCCGTTTAGCAGCAACAGAACTGGCACGATCTGAAGAGTTAGCGTGATCTTCTAAGTCAAGGAGATGGCCCAGAGAAACGCACATTAGAATTTCTCCTCTAATGTTGACCAAACCCATAAACAGTTCGTTGTTGCGGTGGGGTAGGGTATGAATTACACAGGGTTCTGTCACTTCTTGAAGCAACCGTACTGGTAAAGCTAACCATTCGCCGCCTAGCAGAAATATCATGACTGATATGGTTTCTCCAGAAACGACGATCGCCCCGTTAGTTTGTGCTAGAGAATGATCGGACGGAGTTTTTGCTAGTATCTCAGTCCACTCTTTTACATACTCTGGCGGAGCTTCCCTTTCTAATAAACTGCGTCCGGCGGCAGAATAAACGGGGCAGTTCCGACAATGAATTACTGTTTTTAGTTGTTCGCAGGAGCGATCGCCCTCAACTCCTATTTGGTTCCAGCAATCATTGCTCATAAGTCCCATTCCAAAGTAGTTTACTATGAACCATCAACTCTAACCCACTTTATAACCAGAGATTCTCTCGCGTAAGCCTTGTGCCGTTTCGTTCAATTCCCTGATCGCACTGTTGATCTCGCGTAGAGATTGAGTCGTTTGCGAAGAAGCTTCACTCAATTGCACCATGCCTTGACTGATTTGCTGTGCCCCCTCTGACTGTCCTTCCATGCTGCTACTCACTTGTTGAAAACGGGGGGTTAGGGTTTGCACCTGCCCAATAATCGAATCTAATTTACCGCCGATAGTACGAACATCCTCTACACCTCGTTCTACATCTTTGGTAAATTTATCCATTTCCATCACCCCTGTGGAAACTGCGCCTTGCATCTCTTTTACCATCGTTTCAATGTCTAAGGTAGCGACTGCTGTTTGGTCGGCGAGGCGGCGAATTTCACGGGCAACCACAGCAAATCCCGTTCCGTACTCTCCGGCTTTTTCTGCTTCAATTGCGGCGTTAAGTGAGAGCAAATTGGTTTGATCCGCTACTTTTGTGATCGTGGTGACAATGCTATTAATGCTGTTAGCTTTATCGCTAATAGTTCCCAGCTTTGATGAAATGGTATTAGTGGCCTCCGCTAACATACGCATAGTTTTTTCCATGTGGATCAGGTCTTGTTGGCTCTCACCCGTCCCCTGAGCCGTCGCTTGCGATGTGTACTCAACTTCATCCATTGTCTTCACCAGTTGTCCAGAGGTGGCAGCAATCTCCTTTACTGTGGCAGCCATCTCATTAGTAGAGGCCGCCTGTTCAGTCATCGTTGCCTCTAGTTGCTTGCCTGATGCGGCAATTTGGGTGGCAGAGCTGGTGATTTTAATGCCAGATTGCTGAATTTGAAGAATTAAAGAACTCAAGTTATTTGTTAGGTCGAATATCAGATATGCTAGCACCAGGGCTATAGCTATAATGGCTAGAGATGATAATTCTATTAAGTTAAAATTCTTGTCTACATTCTCACTTATTGTGTTCAACTTGTCTATTTCAATCTTGGCAAATTCTTGGTTTAGTGCGTCGAATTGTCCCAAGTTGCTTTTCGATTCTTTCAGGTATGTAGTTACTGCTTCTTGTTGCTTACCTTGATCTTTCAATTGGAAAGTTCTCTTCGACAGCTCTTCAAATTGACTTTCTAATTGAAGCATATTTCTAAATTTCTCTTGTTGTTGTGGATTTGGATTATCTTTAATTAGTATTTCGGCGCGCTTGGTAGATTCCTGAAACAGATTTTTTTGTTTCTCAAAAGATTCTAAAGCACCCTCAGCATTGCCCACAAGTAGATAGCCCCGAACTTGCCGAGCCATCATCGAAGCTCTTAAAATCATTTCATTGGTTTCTATAATCGTATTCCGCGATCTTCTTGTTTCCACGTAAAGTTCCCTTGTATGATGAGTGCTTATAAATACTAGGCCGCTTAAAACTACAAATAATAGAGCGGGTAATGAATAAGTAAGAAGCAGGCGTTGCTTGAAATTCATTTGGTTCAACATTCTAGTATTTCTCCTTGGTAATTTTCAGCATTTAACATGATCATCATACATTGAAATTAGTTACTTGCCACTTTAAAACGAGAGACTTCCATGCGTAAACCTTGTGCCGCCTCATTCAATTGGCTAAGTGAGGTGCGATGAATTCTGAACTTCATCCATCGTCTTCACCAGTTGTCCAGAAGTGGTAGCAATCGATCGCGCTGTGGCGGCCACCTGATTTGTCGAGGCAACCTGTTCGGTTATAGTTGCTTCTAGTTGCTTGCCAGATGCAGCGATTTGGGTAGCAGACGAGGTAATTTGAATCCCGGATTGCTGAACTTGGCGGATTAAAGAACTCAGGTTTTCAGTCATGGTGCGGAAGGCTGTCTCTAATTTCCCAATCTCATCCTGAGCATCTGTCGCCTGTACGCGGGTAGTTAAATCGCCTGTCGAAATTTTTTCGGCTACTCCTACAACTCCAGCTATTTTTGCAGGCGTTGGATTCGTTGCCGCAGGACTGCTGCTCTAGCAGTATCACCGCGATGTTCTGCGAGTAAAGTAAGATGCAGGAGTGCGTCATAGTTATTGGGTTCTAAATAAATCGCTTTTTGGAAGCATTGCTCTGCTTGAACATCAAGCCCTTTAGCTTGATATATTTCTCCCATTAATATATAATACTCAACACTGGTAGAGTTTTGCTTGAGATAATTTTCGCACATTGTGGTTGCTGCGCTTAACTGTCCCCCATCGGCTAATTTACGGGCAGTTTCCAACTGGCTTGCTGGCAATTGACTTGAGTTTTGAGCGTTGGCTATTTTGCTGGCAGATGTTGCTGGAACGCTCACAGGCATGGTTTTCAATTGTGTGGTTTCTCGATTGGCTGTTGGATTGTTTGGTCGGGCGATAGTTGGAGAATCTTTTCTACTAAATAGAGGAGATTTATTTTGGCGATCGAGCCGCGACAAACTAACCTCTCCGGTAGATATTAACGGCTGATGTCTCATTAGTAGTTTTTCACCATTTATTAAACCGCCGCTATCATTTTCTTGCTTTCGGTAGGCGAAAGCAAAAGGATGTTGTACAGATACAAATGTGGATTCTAACATTTGCATCTTTTCCGCGTGCCCCAAAAATAGTAGCCCTTGATTTTTCAATAATCCGTTTAAAGTCCGAATACTTTTTTCTCTAGCTGCATCGTCGAAATAAATTAAAACGTTACGACACCAAATTACATTGTAAGGATTTTTTCCTGTGATGAAATTGGGATCGACTAGATTGCCGTGCATGAAGTTAACGGCGTTTTTTACTAAGTCGCACAACTGATATTTATTGCCTAATTTAGTAAAATATAGTTGCTGAAATTGTAGGTTATTTACCCGAAATGAATTTTGGGTATACACAGCTTTTCTAGCTTTATCTAAGGAGCAGTTGCTAATATCAACCGCATCAATTTGAAACTGATTAGGTGTAAAACCTGCCTGGAGCAGGCTCATAGCAATTGAATAAGGTTCTTCCCCAGAAGAACAGGGCACGCTGAGCACGCGCAAGATGCGGTGACTTTGGGTTGGCAACCACTCAGATTTGACGTAACGCTCTAAAAAAACAAAGGGTTCCCAATCTCGAAAAAACCAAGTTTCTGGGACAATTAATAATTCAATCAGTGCTTCGAGTTCCTCCGCTGATATTTGCAATTGCTGTAGATAAGTTTGTAGATTGGGGGAATTTTCGGCGGTCATCCGTTGTTCTACAGCTCTGCCAATTTCCTTAGAGCCAAGGATACTTGCAGACAAACCAATCCGATCTTTTAGGAGTGACTCAATTTGGTTTTGTATTATTGCTGTCATTATTCCTTCCTGCCAATAAATATTGTTGCTGCGAATCTGACAGCAAAGATTCTAACCTAATGCGTTGGATCATCCCCTTCTCATCCATAATCATTTCCCCTAAATAACCATGAGTTTCATCTAATTGTGTGGCTACATCGATCAACTCACTATCCGGCTTATTTAATGTTTCGGTGACTCGTTCTGCCATCAACCCGATACAACGCTTACTGTTATCCTTCCCAAAATAATTTACCATGATAATTCGAGTGCTCAAGTAGGAGCAACTGGGCTGGCCTCGAATTAAATAGCAAAGATCGATTACTGGTACGATCGCCGATCGATATTGAAACATACCCCCAACATAGTCAGGCATTTGGTGCGTTTTTCTCAGGATAACTCTGGGTATAACTTCCACAACCTGGGAACTATCAAGCGCGTAAAGGTTATCTCCTACATAAAACAGTAGCATTAACATTGGCTGCCCTTCCTGATTAACTGTTCATGATTATCTGTTTGTCTTGATACTCTTGAACGCCAGAAACTCCCTCTAGCTGGAGAAACCTTCTACAGCTATACTATAGTATACTAAGCTGTTCTGCATCTAAAACGCATATTATACCATACAATATGCGTTTTAGCCGTCAGTTTTTTGCTACCCAAATTTTACTGGTCAAGATGGCAATTATTTGCTTTTCAAGTGGTGTGACTATTTACTATCAACAAAGTGTAATGGTCGCCGCAGTCGCGTCAATGATTGCCGGGTGTACTGTAGAAATAATTGACGCTTGGCGCGAACAACACAACGATCGAAAACCGCCAAAAAATGTGACGAGGGTGAAGTAATTTTGTGTTAGGGGTAAGGCAGATTTTACCCCTATTCCAATAAGAATTTGGTTATAAAGGTAGGTACTGAACGCGGTTAACAAAATCTTCAGGTTCGCTCACCTTAGCAACAATTTCCAAGTCACGAATACAATCACCAAAAGTTACTTTTTGTTGATGGGCATAGATGACACCAGAAAAATTGACTTCCTCTTGCTGGCGACGGTTGGCTATGGCTAAAAAATCTTCGTCTTGTGTAAAAACAACGCGCTGAAGATCCATTGCGCGATCGAGTATAACCGTGTCTGGCATACCTTTTCTACCATCGTCTTGAACTGTCAAAACATCTACGTCCCGAAACTGCAATCCCACCGTATGATGTTCCAGGGCAATTAACTTAGCGCATTCTTCAATAGAGTTTCCTAATCTGGTACTTAAACCTCGCTCAAATTGATTAATTCTTATTAATTCTATTGGAATTAGCGCGGCTTGAAAAGGTTTTAATTCTCCATTAGTTGAACTGCGCGACAGATACTCTATTCCAGTAGTTGACTTGTGAATAATCCGACCTTTGTATTCATCTACAATACCTTGAATAAAACCTTCAAGATATCCTTTAATTATTTCTCGTTGTTTTGTGCCAATAGCTGTCATATTTTAAGTCACAATTACAAAATAATTTCGAGTAATGCTTTGGCTAAATGGTAAACCACAGGAATTGACACAGCATTACCCAATTGATGTTTGGCTGTAGTTTCATTTTCAGTAATCTTGAACCATTCGGGAAATCCTTGCAATTTTGCGTAATCCTGTGCTGTTAAAGGTTGGAAGTTTTTCTTTTCATAAATTTCCCTAATAAAACTTTGCTTATATGCTACTGGTTCCTGACATTGAATCGAGATTGTTGCTACAAAGTCTCTAGTTCCAGTTGCGGTTAAAGTTGCGATCGCATCCGCATGAGGTAAGAAAATTTTAGAAATTCCGTTAATCCCTGAAGAAATTTTAGAATTCACAAAATCATAGCCTTTCTCATCTACACTCCGCAAAATTTCCTTGTCAACTAAGTTGTCAATTTCTGTTTTTTTCAACTCAGAAATTAGTGTTGCTAACACTTTAAATTCTAAAGGATTACCGTCCTTTTCTCCATAAATATTTTTTCTCCGATTTTTCATAATCGTTTGACAAATTAATTTTTCCCTGCTAGTTGTTTCTATTAAATCCCAAGAATGGATTGCAGTATGTCCATCTCTAATATCAGTAAATAAGAAAAAGTCATTTAATTCATCTAGCTTTTGAAATCTGCCTCTGGAACCCGGTATTTTTCCATCAAATAAAACCGTTGGTGAAAATTTTTGCTTCCGAAAATTGCTACGCTGAACCCCTGGTATCACATCATAAAGCTTTATAGCGCTATCGATAGGTTTAGGAAATGTAAATCCCCAGCATTTTTCTATGTCATTCCTAATGCCAACTATAAACATTCTATCTCTATCTTGCGGTAATCCAAAATCATAGGAATTTAGGACTTCGTATTTGACAACATAACCAGATGATGTCAAGTTATCAATTATGTACTTCAAGCTTTTTATGTTTCTTGGTTCTGTCAACCCTTTGACATTTTCAAATATAAAAGCTTTGGGACGATTAGCTTTTACTACCCTAAATACATCTGTCCATAACTTGCCTCTTGGGTCGTCCAAACCTTGCATTTTACCTGCAATCGACCAAGGTTGACAGGGAACACCACCCACTAATAGATCTATGGCAAAATGAAATTGACTTAGATTCGTAATATCTCCTAAATATACTTCATCTGAGTTGGCATCTTTAATAAAATTATCTCGATAAACTTGAATGGCTTTTTTATCAATTTCTGAATAGCCCAAACATTTACAGCCTAATTCTTGTAGAGGAATTCTGAAGCCCCCAATCCCAGCAAATAAGTCTACGAACGTTAATTGCGATCGGACAGTTTTAAGAGAATTTGGATTGAATAAGTCAAATAATTCAAGTTGTTGAGTGTACATAGTTGGATTCATTTAACGATCGGGTTCCTGTCCCAATTCTTGGCAAAACTCTAGATAATCATCGATCGAATTTTGGAATTTTTGGCGCGCTTCTTCAATAGTTTGTGCTTTAAAAGTCACTACGTCATTAATATCAAGGACTCGCCCGAAAAGAATTTCCGCTTCTAAATCTACTTCAATGTTAGCACTGTAACCTTTGTAAGTCATCATGGCTGTAAAAATATATTTTTATGTAAATAATTGTGTTAAGTTGGATTTTGTGTTGAGGTATGATATCAAAAAATGATATAATTGTCAACTGCGAGAGATATCTTAATTTACCTAGTGTGAGGTCATCTCTCTAAGAACGCTATAAGATATAATGCAATTGCTGAAACTAAAATTTAAAGAGCCTTTGTGAGAAAATACCTCAAATCAGTAGCTATTGTTGGTGCAATCATCAGCACATGGAGCTTGGGCATTATTGGTAATACTTTAGCTCAGGAAAATACCTTCGATTTAGTCTTGAGAATTTTAAGAGGGGAAAACTGCCAAGGTTCTACGGAGATTAAATATCGCTCACAGAGTCTAATTTCACCAGACGGCAAAACTTCTGTTTATTATGACGTAGTTCTCAGAAGGTTAGGGCAGCCAGACAGTCGCTTAAGAGGTCCTGCAAGAACTAGATACTGTATGCCATTTAAAGGCAAAACTGTATCTGCAAGAATGATTATCCAGAAGGATTCTGGTCAAATCATTAAAGATTTGCCAATAGTCTCAGAAGCCCTTGTTTTGCTCACTCCAGTCTCTTTCTCTACTGAATCAAGATATTTGATTGAAGAATCACAATTTTCTAATGGCTTTTATTCCGATACCAGCTATAGGATTATTGATTCTAAAAACAACTTTAAACCGTTATCCTTGTCCCCTTGTCAGAAAGCAGAATATGGTGGAAAGTATAAAGGCTTTATTTCAACCAATGAGATTGTTTTTGAATGTAATGCTGATCCTAGAGCAAAAAGAGGAGAAACAATTTATGAAATTTTAAATTTGCAACAAAGATTTATTCGTTTAGAGTCAATACAATTTGAAAATCCAAATAGCCCGCCTACTTCAAATTATGGTTCTATCTCACGCCCATTTAGTGTTGTGAAAGTACAACAATTTCCCAAGTAATTACTCAATGAAAACAATCTTTACTACACCTATTTTATTGGCTTCTTTATTACTAGGTTTCGCTACTACAGCAATTGCTAGTGAAGGAGACTCTTGTTATTCAGAGTTAGCTGGATTAGCTGGACACATCAGTGATGATATTTGTGTCCCTCCTTATATTTTTGCAGGGAGTGCTTGGGGGAGAGTCAAGGGAATGAGGTATATATGGAACTACCTGCAAATTGCAGTTAATGCTGGTCGTCGTGGAGACTATGACACTGCATTGCTAAACTTTGAAAGAGCTATGCAAGCCTTAAGAAATAATCCAGTAGATCCCAGAGAAGCTAAGTCCATCAAAAGAGAACTAGATAGGGGATATAAAGCAGCGTGGAATGCAAAAGAAGCCATGAAAAGGGGAGATATTAACGCTGCTTATCGGACGTGGGTGACTATTAGTGGATGGAAGAAGAAGTAAAATTAGTTGTTATTGGATAACTGAGAAGATTTTCTAGCAACTATTCTGATATGTTGGTAGTTCACAAACCACTTGTCATTTCTAAAGAGTTGATCACTAACTTTCTTTTGAACATTTTTAAAAATTGCTTCCTTATTTATATGATTAAACATTTCAGTATTGAATGGTATCTGTTCAAGCCAGCTACGGATATCTACTCCGTACTCTAAGTCTAACTTTTTTGGAAAAATCTCATTAACAATTTCTGTAAATCCTTGACTTGTCAGCAAATTGCAATATTCTTCTTGAGTCGGTAAGTACCAAGGAAAATCCTTATTAATATCAAAAGAAGAATTTTGAGGACTCATAACTTCTTGAAGAGCTAATATAATTTCTTTAGCAGTACCGTGTCCATAAAATTCTGCAACAAACCGTCCGCCAGGTTTAAGTGCATTCCAAACAGAAGATATCACTTGTTCTGGAGGTTTTATAAGATGAATTACACGATGTGAGAATACAGCATCGAATTCTTCATTAAATTTTAAATTAGTTGCGTCCATTACTTGAAACTTTAAATTTTCATAAGAACCATTTGCTTCATTCGATTCTATATCTTCACAAGAAAGGCAGTCAATACCAACTACTCTAGCTGCCCTTATAGCAATCTGTTTTGTTAATTCCCCATTTCCACAACCCACATCAAGAATATGTTCATCCTGTGTAGGCTTCAAAAGTTCCAATAAACACATACCTTGAATCCGTTCCATATTATTTTTACTTGAATATATAGTGAGTTTTTTCTGACTTAGGGGTAAGGTAAACCTTACCCTATTTAAATAAGAAACTGAGCTATTCTATCCCTTCTTAATCCGGTATTTATGCGAAGATCAAGCGACCTTTCGGTTGTGGAATAGGATGACCCACTGCGTTAGCCGTTTCTATCCACTCCTGCATAATAATCTCTATATTTTGGAGTGCTTCTTGATAAGTTTCACCATCAGCAGCACATCCTGGCAATTCTGGTGCTTCCGCAATAAATGCCTGGTCTTCCTCACTCCAGTAAATGATTACTTCATACTTCATGATCATCTTGGTTAACCAATTTATATTTCAAAATTACTGCACGAACTTGCTTTACTTGATAAGCTTTAGCTTTTGATTTATCTGCTTTTTGGGGTTGGAGGTTAAGAATTTCTGCGAGTCCCTCCTTACTGAAAATATGGTGACTGCCATTAATTCTTACCTCAAATCCTAAAATCTGGAGTATTTGACATAAATCGCTAAAGGAAAAATTAGCATCAGATGCACCAAGCATCAGCTTGGTGAGGATTTTGTTTATTTGAGTCATTAATTATTTTCATTATAGTCTTTGCTTTAGTAGTCTAAAAATAGTGCAGGGGTATAAGCGACCCCCTACACCATTTTATACTAATTCGGGAACCTTACTCTACCCCCTCAATCCGATCTTCCACCTCCTGATACAACTCACGCAGACGATCCAAATTACTCTCCGAAGTCTCCCAATAACCCCGGCCATTCACCTCAAGCAAAGTGCTCACAATCTTGCGGAAAGAATGAGGATTCAGATTCAGCAAACGCTTCTGCATCTCCTCATCTTGGATAAACGTACCGTTCACATCCTCATACACCCAATTATCCACCGCGCCCGCAGTCGCACTCCATCCAGTCGTGTTCACCAGACGCTTAGAAATCTCCCGCACGCCTTCATATCCGTGCGACAACATCCCCTCATACCACTTCGGATTCAACAACTTAGTCCGCGAATCTAAACGCACGGTTTCTGATAGCGTCCGTACCTGGGCATTGGCTGTTGTTGTATCAGCAACGAAGGATGTTGGTTTCTTGCCATCTGCGCGCAAACTGCCGATTAATTTAGTTGGATCGGAGTCGAAATAGTGCGACACGTCGGTTAGCGAAATCTCCGCAGAATCCAAGTTTTGGAAGGTGACATCAGCAGTTTTCAAGGATGACTCAAAAATCTGTCTGTCTTGTTCCATTGTTCCAGGATTGTCGGAAGAAAAGGCGAAGGATTTGCGGGTTAAGTACATTTCCTGCAACTCAGCTTCGCTTTCCCATGTGCTGTTTTCTACCGCCAAGTTGACGTTAGATGAATAGGAACCGGAAGCATTGGAAAAGACGCGGGTGGCTGCTTGGCGCAGGTTGATTCCCATTTCTTCCGCTTGTTTCAATGCGTGTTTGCGGACGAAGTTCATCTCTAAAGGTTCGTCGGCTTCCGCTGCCATTTTCACGGCTTTATCTAACAAATTCATTTGGTTGATGAACAAGTCGCGGAATACGCCGGAACAGTTGATTACTACGTCGATTCGAGGCCGTCCTAACTCTTCTAATGAAAGTAATTCCAGCTTATTAACGCGGCCTAAAGCGTCGGGTACTGGCTTCACTCCCACCATCCACATTACTTGGGCGAGGGATTCGCCGTAAGTCTTGATGTTGTCGGTTCCCCACAATACAACGGCGATGGTTTCTGGGTAATTTCCGCCGTTATCGGTGCGCTGTCTTTCTAATAGCCGATCGACTACAACCTTAGCAGACTTAATCGCCCCCGTCGTCGGGATTGACTGCGGGTCCAAAGCGTGCATATTCTTGCCAGTCGGCAAAACATCCGGGTTGCGAATTGGATCGCCACCTGGGCCGGGGGTAATGTATTCACCCTCTAGCGCGCGCAACAGTGCGCCTAATTCGTTGTCGGCGCAAACTTGTTCTAAGCAGAATTCCAGATACTCAAACAGCGGTTTAATTAGGTCTGGATCGACTTTTTTGTAACCCGCTGCGTGTAAGGATTCAATCCAAGGTGTTTTCTTGCCCATGTTGAAGAAATTCAACTTGGAAACTAGGGAAACTCTACCATCAGCATCGGTTTGTTCTTTGACTAAAGCGGTGACAGCATCTCGACAGGCTAAGGTGATGTTTTGCAGCAATTCGACATCGGTTAAAATGCCTTTGTCGTTGTTGGTGTAGATATCGTCAATGTTGCGATCGCAACTTAGAGCAATAATCCGCGACAAACTGACTAATCCGTCTTCTTCCCGGTCTAAATTAGCAATGTTAACCAGAGTTGCGATCGCCTCTTCCGCAGTCGGTGGCTTCCCAACAACGTGCAAACCACAAGGTAACAACCGCGACTCAATCTCCATCAACTTGCGGTAAACCAAGCCAACTAAATTGTCTCGTTCCTCCGCAGTCATATCCGCAGCAACCCCTCGTTCTTGTTCGGGAGGTAAGGCGATATCCTTATCCAAATTCACCAAACGGCACTTCTCAACGATCGCATCCACAATCGCCACACCGCGGCCAGTACCCTTCAAAGTTTGATAAGAAGCAATCAACTCGCTGAGTTCCTGCAAACCTTTATACAACCCAGCATTTTCCGCCGGAGGAGTCAGATAGCTAATCGTTTCAGCATAACTGCGACGCTTCGCAATTGTTGCCTCACTGGGATTATTAGCAGCGTAATAATAGAGGTTAGGAATCTTGCCGATCAAACTGTCAGGATAACAATCCACAGACATTCCCATCTGCTTACCAGGCATGAATTCTAGCGAACCGTGAGTGCCAAAGTGCAGCACCGCATCTGCACCCCAAATGCGCTCTAAATACGTGTAGTAAGCAGCAAAACCGTGGTGCGGACTAGCAGAACGAGAGAACAACAACCGCATCGGATCGCCTTCGTATCCAAAAGTAGGTTGCACTCCGATAAACACATTGCCGAAGTGTTTCCCGTAAATCAGCAAATTTTGTCCGTCGCTGTTCAAATTTCCCGGAGGTGGCCCCCAATTTTCCTCCAAACGTTCCGAGTAAGGAGTGAATTCTTCATACTCCGCTACAGACATCCGGTAAGCAACATTTAATTCCGGGCTTTGGTATTGGGCTGTTGCGTCGTGGATGACTTCTTGCATCAGTTTTTCGGCGGAATCTGGCAATTCTGGCAAGTCGTAGCCGTTGCCTTTTAAGGCTTTCAATACTTCGTAAATCGAGCCAAAAACGTCCAGGTAAGCGGCAGTTCCAACGTTACCTTTATCGGGAGGGAAACTGAAAACTGTGATGGCAACTTTCTTGTCTAATTTTGGTTTGCGACGCAGCGTTGCCCACTTCATGGCACGCTGGGCGATCGTCTCAATTCGATCTTGTAGCGCGATCGCCTTTCCAGTTGCGCCATCACGTCCCGACACAATAATCGGTTCGATCGCACCATCCAACTCAGGAATCGCCACTTGCAAAGCAACTTGAATCGGGTGCAAACCTAAATCGCTATCTTCCCATTCTTCAGTAGTTTGGAAAACCAGCGGCAAAGCCACCATGTAAGGACGATTTAATTTTTTCAAAGATTCGATCGCCTTTGGGTGATCTTGCTTCGCCGGGCCACCCACCAAAGCAAAACCAGTCAGAGAAACCACCGCATCAACAATTGGCAGAGGCGTTACACCTTTCGCCACAACTTCCAAGAAGAAAGTTTCAACAGGTTTCGAGAAGTCCAAACCGCCAGCAAAAATCGGTATAACGCGCGCGCCCATTGCCTCCAATTCCTGCACCATTGCTACATAGTGCGCGTCATCTCCTGTCACTAAGTGAGTGCGTTGCAAGACTAAACCAATGCAAGGTGCGAGGGGATCTTTGAGATCCGCAGAAATATCTGTGCGGGCATTAAACCAGTTCAGATATGATTTGACATCTTCAAACATGGACGGTGCCAAAGGATGCCAAATTCCCATGTCTAGGTAAACAACTGGTTCTTGGAAAGTTGACTTAGACAAGTCTTTGAAGACATATTTTTGTGACAACATCAGCAAGAAGTTTTCCAAGTTTTCTTGGGAACCTCCCAGCCAATATTGGAAACTCAGCATGAAGTTGCGGGCATCTTGAGCTTTGTCAATAGGCAAATATTTCAGCACTTTCGGCAAAGTTTGCAGCAGTTTCAGCATTCCGTCTTGGAAGGAACTCCCGGATTTTTCCTTCCGTTTTTTCATGAATTCGCCGATCGCACTTTTGCTTTGTCCCAATTGTGCCATCGAGAAACTGCCCATTTTATTGAGCCGCATCACCCCCGGCATCGACGGGAAGACGACGGCGACATCCAGTTTGTCGCGCAGCGGCGCTACCGCCTCTACCACTTTTTCGGCCAAATCTTCGATAAAAATTAGAGAGGCTATAAATATGTTGGCATCAGCGACATCCCGCTTGAAAGCTTCGTAGTTTTCCGGGCTGCGGAGTTCCTCGATCAGGTAGCCACTGATTTCGATCGCCAGATTAGGATTTTTGTTGTTGATCGATCGAACCGCCGCCGACAGGGCGCTTTGATACTGCGGTTCGAGTACGACATAGACCACCTTGAGGAGCGATCGCCCCTGCAAGTTTTCCGGCACGATGTGGCGAATGGTGGGCTTGACGTGAGTGAACATCCGGTTAGGCTCCTTTAAGATGCTGTTTTTCAGAATCGGGAATTTTTCTATCCCATAAGCATTTTTACCAGAAAACGCTTGCCATTAGGTGATTTGAGCCTGCACATGACACAATTCGACAAATTTAGGGCAATTTTTAGTTACATTTTTTTACAAATTCCTTGAGCAAACACTCCAAATCTTCTTTACATAAATTTACTTGACATATTTACGTTTATATGATTTATGAGTTCGATCGCGAAATAATCCCAAATCTACCCAGCTAGCAGCAAAAAATTTACAAATTTGGTAGCAAAAATAAAACTTGCGATAGAGGAATTAGCAGAGGTAAAAACATATAAATTATGAATTTCTCATCAAGATTTAGGAACAATTATTTGTTACAAAAATTGATAATTTACCAGGAACTTAAAACCTGTTAATAGCCTCTTGATTATGTAAATTCCTGAGCAGCGATCGAGTTGATGAAAATCTAATTAGTATTCACAAACAAACTCATCAAAACCTTGGTAAAAACAATATGGCTAACTACGCAATTTTTGACGAAAAATACTACCTTGCCTCCTATCCTTGGCTGAAACCAGCCATTGATGCAGGCATCATCAAATCCGGCATAGAACACTTTGAAAAATTCGGTCAAGCCGCCGGCCTCACAAAAATATCGCGGTATTTTGATGAAGATACCTATATAGCTCAAAATCAAGATATTGCACCCTTTGTTCGCACTGCCACCAACCCAAATCGACAGTTTGTTTCAGGCTTAGATCACTTTATCCAGTTTGGTTACGAAGAAGGTCGCACGCGAGTATCACCTGACTACGACGAAGTTTTTTACTTAAAGCGCCACCCCGATATAATTCCCTTCGTCGAGAGTGGAACTTTTAAATCTGGTTTTCAGCACTTTATCAAATTCGGAAATACAGAAGGTAGGTATGGGACAAGTTTCTTTGAACCACGTTACTTGTCAGACAACCCAGATGTTGCGGCAGTTGTGGCGAATGGAACTTTGAAAACTGGTAGAGAACATTATCTAAAATTTGGGCAATTTGAGCCAATTCGATACGGATTTTTTACGGGAACTAACGGTAATGATATTGTCACGGGATTTACAGCCGGAAAAAATCAAATTACAGGATTTCAAGTAGCTTTCGCTGGCCCTAATCCACCCTTGGGGATTAATAAGAATAAGTATGACGCTTTGAAGTTGGATGAGAGTACGAGAGTCCCTGTTCTGACTACCACTGAATTCGATACATTAATTGGCACTTCTGGTACTGATTACTTTGTTCTTGGAGATGCTGTTCCCAATGGCAGACTTAGTTTTATTAGCCGGGTCGATTTCTATACCGGAAGTGGCGAGGCCAGGATTGTCAACTTTGAAAAAGGAAAAGATTATCTCCAACTTGTGGAAAGCTTCGATCAACTTACCATCCGTCCATCAGGGGGAGACTTATTAATTCAAACATCGGGAGATACAATAGCCCGAATTCAGGGCGGAGCGAATCTAAATCTGCAACAGATTCCGATGACAAATCCGTTTAGTCCTCCTGTAGGTCTCACTTTTCTAGGCTAGAAAATAGAGAGTTTAAGTGATATTTAATATCAAATCCGTTAACATCGGAATTATTATTTCTCTCTTCTCTTTCTCTGTGTCCTCTGTGTCCTCTGTGGTTTAATCATTCCGATACAACCGGAATAAATATAAGTGTTCCGAAAAGGAAGCATTAGAAACAACTAAACAATCTTCTACCGTTGATTGAAAATTCACCATTCTTGTTGTGATTCCGCTTCTGCTTTGATTAAATTTTGCCGCATTTCCCCCCAATTCATCCGAGTAGAAATAGCATTTTCCAGAATTTGACCACGCTGTAAATATAAAACTTTGGTGGCAAATTCCTGGGCTAATTCTAATTGGTGATTTACCATTAAAATAGTGATTTTGCTGTTGGTTAACTCGGTGAGTACCTGCATCAGGTGGTGGGATTTGCCGGCATCTAGGGCGGATGTGGGCTCGTCTAAGAGCAAGATTTTGGGTTGGAGGACGATCGCCCGTGCGATCGCCACCAGTTGTTTTTGGCCTACTGAGAGTTGCAATTCTGTGCGTGTCAGCCATTCTTCGGGTATGTGCAATTGTGCGATCGCCCCACTAATTCTCTCTGCAATGTTTGATGGATGCACGCCGCGCAGCTTCAAAGGATAGGCGAGTGCTTCTCGCACCGACATTCCCAACAGCTTCGATTCTTGAATAACAAGGGTGATTTGTCGGCGAAGTTCGATCGCCCCTATTTGTCGATATTCCTGATTTTCCAGATAAATCGAGCCACTGGTAGGGCTGCTAAGTCGGTTTAGCAGCCGCAACAGGGTAGTTTTCCCCGCACCAGAAGGGCCCACAATCGCCACGCGATCGCCCCCAGTTACCTCAAAGGATATATTTTCCAGCAAGTAACTGGAGGCGATCGGTGTTTTAAAACTTACATTATCAACTCGCAATTGAGGAGTTGTTTCTGTATTATTGTCTGAATAATTAGGCATTGAATTAATTAAAAATCCCAAAAAGTTTCACATATTTCGATCCCCCTAAATCCCCCTTAAGAAGGGGGACTTTGATCGGAATCTTGTCCCCCCCTTATTAAGGGGGGTTAGGGGGGATCGGAATTCTATGCAAGGACCTATAAAATTGGTATGACTCCAGGGCGATCGCAACTAAATTCATCGGTGTATCCGTGTCGCGCCCCTCTTCATGCTCAAACCTTTACAGCTTTTTCCAAAGGAAAACCCAAATGTTCGCGCTGTTCCAAATAAAGCTGAGCCACCCGTCGCGCCAAGTTACGAATTTTGGTAATGTAGCGAGTTCTTTCCGTTACTGAAATCACACCTCTAGCATCTAATAAATTGAAAGTATGCGAAGATTTTAGCACATAATCAAGACTAGGCAAAACCAATCCTTTCTTAGTCAATTGTTCGGCTTCTTGCTCGTACAAACCAAATAGAGTAAACAGCAATTCAGGATTTGAAGCTTCAAAATTATAAGTACACTGTTCTATTTCCCCTTGCAGGTGAACGTCACCGTAAGTGATGCCATCTTTCCACTGAATTTTAGTCATCGCATCGACTTCTTGCAGATACATTGCGAGGCGTTCCAGTCCGTAGGTAATCTCAATGGATACCGGGCGGCAATCAATGCTACCGCACTGTTGAAAATAGGTAAATTGCGTGATTTCCATGCCGTCGAGCCAGACTTCCCAGCCCACGCCCCAAGCTCCTAAAGTCGGAGATTCCCAGTTGTCTTCTACGAAGCGAATATCGTGGTCTTCTGGTTTAATTCCTAATGCTCTCAGCGAGTCTAAATAGATTTCTTGGATATTAGGAGGAGATGGTTTAATTAGGACTTGATATTGATAGTAATGTTGGAAGCGGTTCGGATTTTCACCATAACGTCCGTCAGTGGGGCGGCGACAGGGTTCGACGTAGGCGACAGACCAAGGTTCTGGCCCAATTGCTCTGAGAAAAGTGTGGGGATTCATGGTTCCTGCACCTTTTTCTGTGTCGTAGGATTGGGCGATCAGGCAGCCGCGATCGCTCCAGAATTTGTTTAAGGTGGCAATGACTGATTGAAAGTTCACTGGTTTAAATCTGGTTAGTAAGTGTCTAAGCTTATTTAAGCATACTCAAGGCAGGGTTTATTGAAATAAACCATGTCGAAATTAGATAAGACAGGACTTACGCGGGCACACTAGCGAACCTGATACTCATTTAACAGTGGTACGGCGGAGTATTTGCAACAATAATTGTTGCATGATTACAGCCATCTGTGCGTTATTTGGAACGGAGGAATTGAAATTTAACATTCGCTTGACACTGCTGGAATAGGTTCAATAATTGCCGATGTGCTGGCGTTTTACTACGAATTAGTCTTGCTAATCATGATGAGTCTGGTCTGTGTTATCCTCAGAGGAAATAAAAGGAAAAGACCTGCAAATCAATCCGTGTTTACTTCGTCCCAATGGATCATCTATCTCAATTTTTATAGACTCCATATAATTACCCTGATACCCCAGAATTGCCAGAAATACCCGCACAACTAGGTTTGACAACTTGCGAAGTTCAAGAGCTACATCCACTCCACCAAATCCTTCATGAACAATCTTGTCTCTTATTTTTATGAACTCTAATTCTGGAAATAAGTCTTCATATGGCACACTATAAGTCTTAAACATTTCCTTTAGGCTAGTTCGTAAATCTCCTATCTGATTATATGAACCACTAGCAAAAGACTTTTCAACTTTAAGCGCAAAAACATTATATTTATCAAGATCGTATTGGTTATCAATACCTTCCCTGAAATCAGATACAACCTTTAAAAATTTTTCTCTTATTTTTTTGTAAATATTCTTAGGAAGAAGCCTCTTACTGGCATTGCTAGAATGTTTTTTGTTTAAGGATTCTAAAACTGTACATAAAAGTAAGAAATTCACTTCAGCCATAGGGCTAACAAATGTATCAATGTACCAGCGCAAGGCTAAACCTACACCTTTATCGCTGAAGGTTTCCCATGCCAATTTTTGAGCGCACTGCTGAATGAATAGATATAAATGAGGTGATTGTATAACAGTTATTCCCCTTGCTTCACTATGTAGTTTTCTCCCTGACCAGTATTCACTTTTTATCTGAAAATGCTCATGCCTCACAGCCTTGATTATATATATTTTATCAACGCAATTCCCCGATGCAAGTGAAAGAAGAGATATAAGCCAAGCAGAATAAGTCTCATAGGAATTTTGTTCATTTTCACGAATATTTATGAGTGTCATCTCTGCGCTTAAGATACCACTTTTATTTGTGCTTTCTCTAGTTGAAACTGACTCAATACACATTTCAGCTTCAAAGTTTCCAATTTTAGCTGAAAATTTATGTCTTACTTCTATATTTGCAAGACCATACACAATTTCTTGAGTTCCTCCGTCTTCTAAGTAATCTAAATTGTAATCAATGTACAAGTCCCTAAGTCTAACTTGAGATTTACCCTCTTGGTCGATATTTTCAGAGTTGTCAAACCCAAGCGTGACTTGAAAGTTGACATCAGCAATAATCGCCTTTATTTTCCATCCCTCAACTGTTTTGCCTTCAATCTCGTAATCACCCTCATATGGTTGTTGAACCATCTCTCTTTCAAGTCCATCGAGTTCCCAGAATTGCAGAATATCTAGTTGCTCTGTTGTCACATCTTTCAACTGATAAATGGGAGAAGATTCATAAAATCTTTTGTGACTAATATCTTGATTTACTTGCGAGTTCATTTCAAACAAAATATTGCCGTTTACATGGCAATATATATTAGCGTCATTAATTTGTATCGGCTGATTATCTTCTTCGTGAAACTTCTTAAATATTCCTGAAAAAGTAAACTGCTTCTTAAGTTCCATACTGGGGTCTCTAGAGAGTAAATAATCCAGCTTAGTTTATAGGCTAGATTGTGGCGCCGATGATTTTATTTGCAAGCCGATTAAACGGAAATATCTGCTGGCGAAGATTCGGGCGTTGTTGCGGTTGAAGTCTGCGATTGAAGAACGCGATCGCGCTAGCCGCGCACGCTTCTTGCGCGATCGCATTTACGAAGGTGCGGATACAATCACGAACGACATTACCATCCGCTTTCATCAACCCCTATAGCGAGATCGCAATTTCAGCAGATTGATTTCCCCCATGACGAGGGCGAAGATGTAAAGTAATTTCCGTATCGAGTCGCTTGAGGAAAAGCAGTAGTTTGCCATCGCTGAACCGTTGAAACTCTCCGTTCATTAAATGAGAGACTTCTGGTTGTGAAATGCCCAGTAACTCGCTCATTTCACGCTGTTCCAAGTTGCGCTGTTTCAACAGACGAAGTACCTGAATTCCGATTTTACCCCGCGCAAAAAGTTCGTCAGCATCTGCCAATCCAAGGTCAGCAAATACATTACCGCTGCTTTCTTCAAAAATGGTTTCTTCTGTCATAATTTTTCCTCCCTCGCTAGTGCGTTTTGATAGCGTTTTTTAATTAAGTCAACATCAGCCTGTGGGGTTTTAATCCCTTGCTTTGATTTCTTTTGAAAAGCGTGCAACACATAGATTGTTTCACCAATTTTCACAGCATAAACCGCCCTGTAAGTATCGGTATCGTAACGTTTGACAATTTCATACACACCGCTTTCCACCCCTTTAAAGGGCTTGGCTGACAAAGGTGTTTCCCCAGCTTGCACCAGTTGTAGGGAATAACCTACGGCTTTTTGTACCTCTTTAGGAAACTCGCGGATATTTTTGCGAGAGTCTCCCATCCAAACAAGAGGTCGTAAAGGCACTTCTATAGTATCTTTGTTATCGACCATTTTATCCGAAATTTCCTGTAAAAATCAAGTTTGACAATAGCATAAAATGTTGCCCAGCCTAAAAATCTATTTCCCCGATAAAGGGTTCTTGTGTCATGATTCCTCTCTTGGCATGGTATAATACCAATCTTCGATTCCCATCGACAACTCATGAAAACAGACACCATTTTCTACAGCCTGTTTCAGGAATTTCCCAGCTTCTTCTTTGAACTGATCGATCGCTCCCCAGACGAAGCCGCCGCCTATGAATTCACCTCCCGCGAAATCAAACAACTCGCATTCCGCATCGATGGCTTATTTCTGCCCACAACCGAAGCACCGGAAAAACCATTTTACTTGGCGGAAGTTCAGTTTCAACCCGATCCAGACTTGTACTACCGCATCTTTGGCGAACTCTTTCTCTATCTGCGACAATACAAACCCGTCAATCCTTGGCGCGTCGTTGTTATCTATCCCAGCCGCCGCATCGAACACGAACAGATGCTGCAATTTCAGGAACTCCTAACCAGTCAGCGGGTGCAACGGATTTACCTCGATGAATTGCCAGAAACCGCCGATCGCTCGCTGGGAGTCAAAATTGTTAAACTGGTAATCGAGCCAGCAGAGACAGCCGCAGAACAAGCACGCCAGTCGATCGCCATGGCCCGACAGCAGTTGTCCGATCCCACCGTTCTACGGGATTTAATCAACCTCATCGAAACAATTATTGTCTACAAACTCCCCCAAAAAAGCCGCGAGGAAATTGCCGCCATGCTAAATTTAAGCGAACTCAGACAAACTCGATTTTATCAGGAAGTCAAGCAAGAAGGTTTAGAAGAAGGACTCGAACAAGGACTCGAACAAGGACTCGAACAAGGTGAACGGCAGGCGAAGTTAGAAGCCATTCGTCGGATGATCACGTTTGGCATGAATTTAGAGACGATCGCCCAATTATTAGATTTGTCTGTAGAATTTGTGCGGAAAACGATTAACAAAATCCAACGCGAATCCATGTCAATCCCCGAACAAAAGATTGACTCGTTGATCGAACTATTAACTCAGCAGCGATCGCTCTTTTCGGCCACACAATTAACTGAACTAGCGCAGCTAATTGAACCTTTATCTGATGAGAGCGATGTCCTTTCCGAAACGATTTCATCCTGGGCTGAAAATTATCCTTCAATTCAGGAAGCTCAAGCTAAACTGCTGGAACCGCTACTGCCGATCGCCAAAGCATCAGAAACACCCGCAGCAAGCCCAGAAAGCGAATCTCCAATGGGCGATCGCCTCAACAAGCAAGCTCTCAAAAATGCCATTTTATTGTAATAATTCGGCGGTTGAAACCGCTACTACACAAACAAAGCCCGCCTCCGCGGGCTAAGAAATAAAGCGGATATTTTACCCAAATTGCAAGGCTCTTGTAGGGGCAATCCCCCCGTGGTTGCCCTAGCCCTAGGCATAGTGAGTCAGTCCTCTAAAAAACAAAATAGTCAGAGTCCCGACTTCTTGAAGAAATCGGGACTCTGACAGTGAAAAGGTTTAGATTACTTTCTCGTTTAGTCTGCGGGTGCGAGGGAAACTAACAGAGTGATGTTGTCAACGCCGATGACAAAAACCGTGTCTCCTGGTGTTAAAGTGATTTGGCGATCGCACCGTGCGGGCCACCAGCTACCTTGGAAACGAACGCGACCAGTTTGATTTGGGTAAATTGATTCATCGACTACTGCTTCTTCGTTGAAGTAGTGGAAATTGGTATTGATGTAGTTGTTGATTAACATATTATTAGCAGTGCTGTAATTTTGAGCGGAAAAGATAGAACCGAAAGCTTTTACGACGTTGAACATATCCGTAACTCCTTGTGTGTTAATATAGGATCTAATTTTGTTTGTATGCAATTTGAAAGGCTGCATTTCCAGGGTTGAGATTATTTATTCCTGATATTTCATTGTTCTTGCTTTCCCTCCTTTTTTCAGGATAGAATTCAAATAAGTTTTGAAATACTTAAGAAAGTTGCCAATCTGTTTATCAAAGTCCTAAATCTGCTAATTACCAGGAATGGAATTAAGGATTTAGTTGTGTGGTAGTTAGTGGTATTTACCTCTAGGTTGGATGTTGTTAGCTACATTAGAGATTGAGTGATTCCGCATTACTGAGACTAGGAAAATATTTTATTTTTCGGTTGCCTTTTTTTGACTGGGTTGTGACTCACTTGCTTTACATTTACTAATTTGCCAGGAGTCTAAGGTATTTGGTGCGATCGCCTGTCCACTTTCGAGTGCTGGTATTGGCACAGGACAATTTTCACCGGGCAAACAACGATTTTATAAAGTTTTTCGGCTAGATAACAGCCGTAGTGCTGTGCCACTTACGCCCAGTGACACAGGACTAGGTAAATCATCAACTTACACAATCGGGAGCTCCAAACCCGGAATATCCGTAAATTAGACATCTGTTAAACAGCCTGTGAAGGGCTCGCTGGATGCCTACCCCAAGAATTTTCGGAGATGTCTAGTCTTTAACATTTGTTTGATACCTGCATAATAGTGACAGGAATTCTGAAAAAAACTTTAGCTAATTGAGACAAGCCGAATTTAAATTTAAGCGACTGCGGTAACTCTTGCCATGGAGCTTGTACGAACCCAAAGCGAGTGTAAAATGCTGCAAGTCTGGAACCCAAACATTCTAAGTACAGAGGTGCTGTAGCCTGTGCAATCAAATGTTGAGTGAGGTAAGTCCCCAAACCGCGATCGCGCCAATCCTTCCTCACCACCAAACTGCCCAATTCTTGCGCCCCCG
>NZ_JAHRFC010000016.1:7866-15799 GCF_020883015.1 Microcoleus sp. CAWBG640 | reverse complement strand
GAACCCAAACATTCTAAGTACAGAGGTGCTGTAGCCTGTGCAATCAAATGTTGAGTGAGGTAAGTCCCCAAACCGCGATCGCGCCAATCCTTCCTCACCACCAAACTGCCCAATTCTTGCGCCCCCGCAAAGTTCCGCAACTGTCCGCAAGCAGCCAGATGCCCACCACATTCTATTACCCAGAATTGCTGCCAACGCAACTGAGTAGGATCGAGTTTTGCACTCCAAACTAACATTCTAATTGATTTGATATCTTGAGCTGCGGCTGGGCGGATGGTGCATCCTGATGGTAAGGAAGTAAATTTCTGAGTCATTAGTTTTGATATAATCATAAAAAGCTCATAAATATTATGGCAATTTATTTCTACAGCACTAGGGACGAGTATGGCAGTTTTTCTAACTTCTCTGCTCACGGCTTCGAGTTAGACGGGGAATACTGGCCAACTAGCGAGCATTATTTTCAAGCACAAAAGTTTCCCGGTACGCATCATAGCGATCGCATTCGCCAACTAAAAACACCAAAAGATGCAGCGAAAATGGGGCGCGATCGCACTCTGCCCCTGCGTTCGGATTGGGAACAGGTGAAAGATGAGATTATGAAAAAAGCAGTGCTGCGGAAATTTGAAACTCATGGGGAAATTCGCGAAATTTTACTAGCCACTGGTGACGAGGAAATAGTGGAAAATTCACCCATTGATTACTATTGGGGTTGTGGCAAAGATGGCAGTGGCAAAAATATGTTGGGACAGATCCTGATGGCTGTGCGCGAGATATTGCGATCGCGCACCCAAGACTAAAATAAAACTCACAGCTTTCTGGATTGAGGATGATTAGTTGAGAGCATTTGGATCTTCGCCCAACTCCCGCAATCTAGCCGCTAGTCGATCGGCTCGCTGGCGTTCCTGTTCCGCCTGTTGTTGAGCAGCTTCCTCCGGTAACAAAACTAAATTCCCAAATTCGTCGAAAAAACGCACCCAAATTGCTGTTTCTCGATCGACTGTTCCTTCCCAAGTTCCCAACCAAAAACCCAAGGTTTCGCACCACAGCCAACCCTGCTCATTCGCCACTAACGGTTCATAGCCCAAGCCGGGATTTAAACGCCATCCTTGCAAAGAATTTGGATCGAAAGGATCGAATATAAAATAATCAGGAGTCCTAAAAATCCGCTCATAAATATCCTTTTTTACTCCTTTGTCTGCACTAGCAGTTGACGGCGAAAGCAGTTCCACAATCACATCCGGGTAACGTCCATTTTCCTGCCAAACAACCCAACCTTGTCGAGTAGGAGTGCTGTCAACATCCATAACCGCAAAAAAATCAGGTCCTCGAAAATCTCGATTGCGAAGCTGTTCGGCGCTGAAATAAATAAACATATTACCGCCCGCAAAAAAATCGCTGCGGTGAGCTAAACCTTGCTCTAAAGAACGAATTAAAACATTCATACCTATGCGGTGGCGGTTGCTTTCCATTTCTGCACCATCATCAAAGATTAAATCAATCGGTGGCTGATTTTCTGCGAAGAACAAGTCTTCTTCTGTCAAAATTTGATCGGCAACTGATTCAACAGACATCGTACCATCTCCCGATTTAGTTTTATCGATGTTTCTATTCTACAATGTCACTTGCCCGAACTCACAGATGCGGCCATAGATACCTGTTCCACAATCAACAGTATTTTCTCTTAATTCTCTCGTCCCCAGGCAGAGCCTGGGGACGCAGATCTAGAGGCTCTGCCTCATCTTTTCCTCCGTAACTGACGAGGCAGAGCCTCTAGATATCGGTTCCCAGGCAGAGCCTGGGAACCAGTTACAGGCAAGTTACAGACGATTTACGATATACGTCAAATTTAACGTACAATAAAAACAACGTAGATTGCACAAATATAATTAAGCATACAAAATGAAAGCAAATCCAGGCGGAGAAATTGCCCCAGCAGAAGTCATGGGGCGGGACAAGTTAATTGCTGATTTGTGGGGAATTTTAGAGCAGCAAAGTGTCATATTGAGTGCCGAGCGCCGGATGGGCAAAACCTCAGTAATTAAGAAAATGCGATCGGAAGCTACCACAGATAAATTGCCGATTTATCGTGACTTGGAAGATGTGAAATCTCCCTTAGAATTTGTCGAAAAAGTCTTTCAGGATGTGGAAGCATATTTAACAGGTTTTAATCGCACCGCCAAGAAAACTCGCGGATTACTAAAACACTTGGGAGGAGCAGAATTTAGCGGTTTCAAGTTACCTGAAATTGCCGCGCCTCACTGGAAAGCATTGCTGACGGAAACGATCGCAGATTTGGTAGAAAATCAAGACCGCAGAGTCATCTTGTTTTGGGATGAAGTACCGTATATGCTGGACAATATCGGCGATGCAGCCGCGATGGAATTGCTCGATACATTGCGATCGATCCGCCAGATGTACCCCGCTGTGAGAATGGTTTATACAGGTTCGATCGGATTGCATCACGTCCTCGGCGTGCTCAGAAAAGCGGGTTATACAAACGATCCGATTAATGATATGTACGTCCAAGATGTGCCACCGCTATCTGCAAAAGATGCCACGAATTTAGCCCGCAAATTGCTGGAGGGCGAAAATATTAAAACACCGGATATTCAAGGAACAGCAGTTTTTATCGTCGATGAATTAAGTAACATTCCTTTCTACATTCATCACTTAATTGTTAAACTCAAATTGCGCGGTGGTTCAGGGGATATCGCAGCAGTTAAAGAAATAATTGCTGATTGTTTAGATGACCCGCTGAATCCTTGGAGGATGGAACATTATCGACAACGACTTGATAGTTACTACGATGACAAACAGCGTCCTTATGCTCTGAATTTGCTCGATATTTTGGCGGCGGCTGATGGGGCTTTGTCCTTTGATGAGTTGTTTCAGGGGATTAAGCAAGAGTCGGAAACTCAAGATAAGGAAATGGCGCGGAAGGTGTTAAGGCTTTTGGAGCAAGATTACTATATTTATAAGCAAGATAGCAAATATTTATTTCGCTATCCGTTGATTCAAAAATACTGGAAATCCTTGAGATGTTGATATTTAATCTCGTGGTTAATCCGGCGGTTGAAACCGCGGCTACATAAACAAAGTCCACCTTCGTGGACTAAGAGTTTTTACTCGTTTTTTACTCGTTACCAGGCAGAGCCTGGTAACGCAGATCCGGAGGCTCTGCCTCCAATGTTCTTTTCGGAAACGAGGCAGAGCAAGAGTGACATGGGTTCCCAGGCTCTTCCTAGGAACCAGTTAAAAACGAGGCAGAGCCTCTAGGCAATGGGTTCCCAGGCTCTTCCTAGGAACCAGTTAAAAACGAGGCAGAGCCTCTGGGCAATGGGTTCCCAGGCTCTTCCTAGGAACCAGTTAAAAAAATGAGGCAGAGCCTCTAGGCAATGGGTTCCCAGGCTCTTCCTAGGAACCAGTTAACCAATGACTTCTTCAGTCCTCTTTCAGAGGACTTTCGCTATTAGCCAGGGGTTTAAACCCCTGGCGGACTAGCGGGTTAGCGGAGAGACTAGCGGGCGGCCAGACTAACGAAATAACCAACAAAATAACCAACAGAATCAACCCATGAAAAACACAATAATCTCTCGATTTACCCCTAGCTTGATGGCACCAGAAACCCTAGAAGCCATCCTCGTCCAGCGTCACCAACTAGCCAATTATTTAGTAGATAACATCCGAGAGAGCGCTACCACAGATAACAGACATTATCAACTGCTAATCGGGCCGCGCGGCATTGGCAAAACTCACTTGGTTTCTCTGATTTATCACCGCATTGCGAAGATGGAGGATTTGCAGGATAAATTGCTAATTGCATGGCTGCGGGAAGAAGAGTATGGGATAGCATCTTTCTTGGATTTATTGATTGCAATTTTGCGCGCTATTGGTAAAGAATATCCGGCAGAATATCAGACTGAGTTACACGATGCTGTGGAAGGGCTTTATGAGTTGTCGCCGGAGGATGCGGAATCTGTGGCGGCACAATTGTTGAGAGATTTTGTGGGAAAGCGCGTTTTGCTGTTGATTGTGGAAAATTTGGATGATGTGTTTGGTGGGTTGGGCGATATCGGACAAAAGGAGTTTAGGGCTTATATTCAAAATAATAGTTTTTTTACTATTTTGGCAACTTCCCAAAGTTTGTTTGATGGCATTGAAAGCCGTGACAAACCTTTTTATGGCTTTTTTTATCCTCACAATCTCAATGAATTATCACTCGATGATGCTGTAAATTTATTAAATCAGATTGCTAGCTTGGAAGGCAAGACAGAATTAGCAGCTTTTATTCAAAATTCCACGGGGCGCAATCGGATTAAAGTTGTGCATTTCCTGTCTGGGGGCAGTCCCCGCATCTATATGGTTTTCTCCGATTTTTTGGTAAACCGCGAATCTCTCAATGGACTGGTGGAAGCATTTATGGCGATGCTGGACGATTTGACGCCCTATTACCAGGATCGGATGAAATATATCTCGAATCAGCAGCGCAAAATAGTTGACTTTTTGGCAGATTTGCGACGCGCGGCCCCGGTGAAAGAAATTGCTAAGCGCTGTTTTATCTCTCAACAAACTGCATCAAGTCAACTGAAAGATTTGCGGCAAAAGGGTTATGTGAAAACTGAAGAAATCGGGCGAGAGTCTTGGTACGAATTGCGGGAACCGCTGATGCGTTTTTGTTTGGAAGTGAAGAAGCAGCGCAATGAACCGGTTAGATTGTTTGTGGATTTTTTGCGGGTTTGGTATACGAAGGCAGAGTTGCAGCAGCGATTGGGATTGAGGATGGCGGATGTGGATTTTGGGGACAAGGAAAGTCGTTTTGAGTATTGGGAAGATTTGAAGCCGATTCCTCATGATGCTGTGATGGAACGAGAATATTATCGGCGGGCGCTGGAGGAGAAGGAGAGAAATGAGGAAGATCCGCGTTTCAAGGCTTATTTTGATGAAATTGAAAATTGTCGCGAACAGAAAGATGATGTTTCAGCTTTAGAATATGCGGAAAAATTGGTAACAAGTCGCGGCGAGGCAAAAGATTGGTCGGAAAAAGGACGTTGCTTAAGTAGGCTGGAACGTTATGATGAAGCTTTAGAATGTTTAGACAAAGCTATTGAAATTGATTGTAATTATGCTAGGGCTTGGACTTATAAAGGTAATGTACTTAAAAATATAGAACGCTATGATGAAGCTTTAGTATTATACGATAAGGCGATCGAACTTGACCAAAATGATAATTTAGTTTGGTATTGGCGAGGCGATGTACTCGACAACCTCAAACGCTATGATGAAGCTTTAGTATCTTACGATCGGGCGATCGAACTAGATGCCAATTATCAGTGGGCTTGGGCTTTACGAGGCAATCTACTCAACAGCCTCGAACGCTATGATGAAGCTTTAGCATCTTACGATCGGGCGCTCGAACTAGATGCCAATTATCAGTGGGCTTGGGCTTTACGAGGCAATCTACTCAACAACCTCAAACGCTATGACGAAGCTTTAGCATCTTACGATCGCGCGATCGAACTAGATGCTAATGATCCGTGGGATTGGCGTAGGCGAGGCAATGTACTCAACAACCTCAAACGCTATGACGAAGCTTTAGCATCTTACGATCGCGCGATCGAACTAGATGCTAATGATAAGTGGGCTTGGTTTCAGCGGGGCTGGGTACTAGATAATCTCGGCCGGTATGAAGAAGCTTTAATATCTTGCGATAAGGCGATCGCACTTGGTTATCAATCTTCATATGTATTCTTCAATCGCGCCATTGCCATTCTCGGATTAAATCGTTGGGATGAAGGCATCGCCGCCTTAGACGACGCATTCCAACGACTTGAATCAGATGACGAAGCTAGTTCGGAAGATGCCGAATTAATTATCAGCACCCTATTCACCAGCAACGATCCAATAATATATCAAACTCGCATCACCAGCCTAATTGCAGTTTACAAAAAACACAAATATCTCTCAATCTTAGGACAGGGAATTGTGCGAAACATCCCCGCGCTAATGTCAGAAATGGTCAGCGACAAAGCCGCCCGCACTTGGTTAGAATTGTGGCAAGAACCAACCAGCAACTACGAACAATTCCAAATTTCCATCCGCCTGCTGAATGCCGCTGTCCGCTATAAGGAAACCAAGGGCGACAGGCGAGTCTTGCTAGAACTTCCCATAGAAGAACGCCATTTATTAGAACCGTTGGTATCAGGAAAAATAGAATAAGTAACACAGGATTTACGCACTCCGACAAAGAAACCGGGTTTTTCACCAAATCTTCGAGTACGAACGAAGTATTTTCGTAAAAACCCGGTTTCTCGGCCCCCATGCACTCCGAATAAAGAAACCGGGTTTTTCACCGAATCAGTCGGTTACAACGCATCTTTTCGTAAAAAAACCCGGTTTCTCAGCCCCATGTGTAAGTCATATAAAATAGGTATAAAATAGAAATTAATGCTACTAGCAATGGAGTCATCCCCATGACAACAACAATTCCCACTCAAACTTTGCCAGCAATCATCTACCCAGACAGCGACGGAAAACCCATGTCTGACAATACCAAACAGTTCCAATTAATCGTAAAAATTCAAGGCGGAATAGATGCCTTATTCAAAGACAACGAAAATGTCTTTGTAGCAGGTGATTTGCTATGGTATCCCGTCGAAGGAGATAACAAAACTCGCCAAGCACCTGATACGATGGTAATCTTTGGCAGACCAAAAGGTTACAGAGGTTCCTACCAACAGTGGCTGGAAGATAATATCGCGCCGCAAGTTGTCTTTGAAATCTTCTCGCCGGAAAACCGCATGAGAGAAATATTTAAGCTGTTTAAATTCTACGAAAATTATGGAGTTGAAGAATGCTATTTCTACGATTTAAAATATAATGAGTTAATAGGTTGGGTGCGAAGTGATGGAAAACTCAACTATATTGAATCAATTGAGGGTTGGGTAAGTCCGCGTTTGGAAATTCGTTTTGAAACTGCATCTGGAGACTTGGAAATTTATCAGCCTGACGGACTGAAGTTTTTGTCTTATGTGGAGTTGTCAAGACAAAAGGAATTAGTACAACAACAAATGGAATTAACACAGCAACAAATGGAATTAACACAGCAACAAATGGAATTAACACAGCAACAAATGGAACAAGAACGACAGGAGAAAGAGTTAGTACAGCAAAAAGCCGATCGCCTTTCAGAAAAACTCCGAGAAATGGGCATAAATCCAGAGGACATTTGAGATTATAATAGTCCTCCAATCACGGGCGATCGGAAACCGGGTTTTTCACGCCCATCTGCGGGCTGTAACGCGCTTATCGTAAAAACCCCGGTTTCTAGGCCCCCATATCTTAACTATGCAAAATCCTCGCCAAATAGCGTTTCTCGCACTCCGCGAAGTCCACCGCCGTGGTGCATTCGCAGATGTCGCCCTCGATCGCACTTTTCGCAATTCTGAACTCACTGACCTCGATCGGCGTTTAGTGACAGAATTAGTCTATGGTAGCGTCAGGAGAATGCGCGCGATCGACTTTATCATCGACAAACTAGCCACAAAAAAATCCTCCCAACAACCGCCAGAACTCCGCACCATCCTACATTTAGGCTTATATCAACTCCAATATCTCAACAACATCCCCCCCTCCGCCGCCGTCAACACCACAGTTCAACTAGCAAAAGAAAACGGCTTTTCAGGACTCAGTAGTTTTGTCAATGGTTTGTTGCGGCAGTATATTCGTGTAACCCCCCCAACCCCCCCTTATCAAGGGGGGGCTAAGATTGCTCCTAATTCCCCTCAGCAACCAGAGACTAAAACCACTTCTAATCCCCCCCCTTACCAAGGGGGGGCTAGGGGGGGTTTAAATCCCCAACAGCAACCAGAGACTGAAACCACCTCTAATCCCCCCCCTTACCAAGGGGGGGCTAGGGGGGGTTTAAATCCCCAAC
>NZ_JAHRFC010000016.1:0-7766 GCF_020883015.1 Microcoleus sp. CAWBG640 | reverse complement strand
CACCTCTAATCCCCCCCCTTACCAAGGGGGGGCTAGGGGGGGTTTAAATCCCCAACAGCAACCAGAGACTGAAACCACCTCTAATCCCCCCCCTTACCAAGGGGGGGCTAGGGGGGGTTTAAATCCCCAACAGCAACCAGAGACTGAAACCACCTCTAATCCCCCCCCTTACCAAGGGGGGGCTAGGGGGGGTTTAAATCCCGAACCACAACCAGAGACTAAAACCACCTCTAATCCCCCCCCTTACCAAGGGGGGGCTAGGGGGGGTTTGAATCCCCTAAAATTACCCGAAAACCTAGTCCAACGCCTCGGAATTCTGCACAGTTTCCCCGACTGGATTGTCGAAATGTGGATCGAACAACTAGGCGAAACCGAAACCGAACAACTCTGCGAATGGTTCAATCAATCCCCCACAATAGACCTCAGAATTAATCCTTTAAAAAGTACAATTGACCAAATTGAAACCGCCTTCCAAGCCCAAAACATCAGCGTTAGCAGAATCCCACACTTACCCCAAGCCCTAAGACTCAACAGCAGCAGTGGCGCAATTCAAAACCTCCCCGGATATAGCGAAGGTTGGTGGACAATTCAAGATAGTAGCGCTCAATTAGTCACCCATTTACTCGATCCGCAACCGGGGGAAACCATCATTGATGCGTGCGCCGCACCGGGAGGAAAAACTACCCATATTGCCGAATTAATCGCAGATACAGGTACGATTTATGCCTGCGACAAAACTGCAAATAGACTCAAAAGACTTAAAGAAAATGCCGATCGACTCCAGATGCGATCGATCCAGATTCATACCGGAGACAGCCGCCAGTTTCCAGAGTTTATTAACCTAGCAGACAGAGTTTTATTAGATGCACCTTGTTCGGGCCTGGGAACCCTCCACCGCCGCGCCGACGCCCGTTGGCATCACACAGCGGAAAACATTCAAGCACAATCTCAATTGCAATCGGAATTGTTAGCAAATTCAGCGACATTTGTCAAGTCTGGCGGCGTATTAGTTTACGCAACTTGCACGATTCATCCTTTAGAAAATGAACGAGTTGTGCGATCGTTCTTAGACAGCAATCCTGACTGGCAAATCGAACCGCCCACCATAGATTTACCAGTACAGCCATCACCGGAAGGATGGGTAAAAATTTGGCCCCATCGCCATCAAATGGACGGCTTTTTTATGGTGCGGTTAAAACGAGGTGAGAAACCAGGACTTTAGTCCTTATTGTGGCGGTTCTGGATAATTATTCGGTTGTTGATAACCAGGATCTTGCCACTCGCGATGCCTAGGTTCAGGATTAGGATTGTAAGGGACGATCGCACCATCGTCATTGACAATCATGCCGCGAATAATCCGATTTGGCTCCACCCGTTTGGGCTTAATACTACCTTTGCGGCCCTCCAACTTCGGCAACTTGGGAAATTCCTCAACCGGCATTCCCTTGACAGCTTGACTCATAAAATCGCGCCAATTGTAAGCAGCCGTACCGCTAGTTCCCCCGGTGGGATAGTTGTCATCATTCCCTAACCAAATCCCAGTCACAACCTGGGGAATGTAACCAATAAACCACAAATCCCTGACTTTTTCCGAAGTACCGGTTTTGCCCGCTACAGCGCGATCGTTTAAAGCCGCAGGGCCACCTGTACCCCCCTGCACCACACCCTGCAACATCCAAGTAGTAATAGCAGCACTATCCTTATCCAAAACCTGCTTCGGTTTAAAATTAGCCTGATAAATCACATCTCCTCGTTGATTAATCACGCGACTAATGCCGTGGGCTTCAATAAAATTACCCTGGGCCGCCAAAGTCCCGTAAGCATTAGTTAACTCCAGCAAATTCACCTCAGAAGAACCCAAAGCCAGGGAATAAATAGGGCTCAATTTAGATTTAATTCCCATATCGTGGGCTAATTTGATTACAGGTTCAAACCCGACATCCATCAACACCTTGACAGCCACCACATTCACCGAACTCGTCAAGGCATCAGAGATCGATCGCCAACCGCTAAACTTTTTGCCATAATTATTCGGTTGATAGCCATCGATAATAATTGGTTCGTCTTCATAGCTATCATAAGGCGAAAAACCAGCCCCCATCGCCGTGGCATAAACTAACCCCTTAAAAGTCGATCCGGGCTGACGCAAAGCCTGAGTAGCGCGATTAAACTCACTTTCCTGAAAATTTCCACCTCCTACCAGGGCCTTCACTTCCCCAGTTTTAGTATCCATAGAAACTAAAGCCGCCTGTTCAAAACCCTGACGGCGGCCATCAACTTCGATCGCACTTTTAATCACCTGTTCAGCGATTTTCTGCCACTGCAAATCCACCGTCGTCTCAACAGTCAAACCACCAGCTTCCAAAGCATCCTGAGAAACATAGCGTGGCAATTCCTTTCTAATGTAACTCGCAAAATAAGGCGCAGTCACTTTAAAACGCTTTGGTGGACTTTGTTTAACAGTCAAAGGTTCCGCCATCGCTTCCTTAGCTTGAGCCTCAGTAATTACCTTCGCTTCTTGCATTTGTTCCAGCACAAGATTGCGGCGCTTCTTCGCAAAATTCGGATTAACCAAAGGCGAATATTCGCTCGGTGCCGGAGGCAAACCCGCCAAAGTTGCCATTTCTGCCAAAGTCAATTTATCAACGGTTTTGCTAAAGAAAACCCAAGCTGCATCGGATACTCCGTAAGAATCAGAACCCAAATAAACCAGATTCAAGTATCGTTCTAAAACTTGTTCTTTACTCAACTCTCGCTCAATTTTCTGAGCCAAAAGAGCCTCCCGCAGCTTCCGTCGAATACTTCTTTCCTGATTTAGAAAAACAACGCGAGCTAATTGTTGGGTAATGGTACTGCCACCCTGCACCAAATCTCTCGCCAGTAAATTAGAAACAATCGATCGCACAATACCTTGATAATCCACACCGCGATGTTCGTAAAAACGGCGGTCTTCTATAGAAATAAAAGCTTTAATCAACAGATCGGGAATTTCTTTAAGTTTCAACTTATCTCTAGTTGCAGGCCCCGATTGCAACAAAATCGTATTATCTGCTGCCTTAATTGTCAGCGTCCCATCGCGATTAAAAGCCGACAAATCATTAACATCCGGCAAACTTTTATCTAAGGTGTGCAAAATCCACAAACAGTAGATTAAAGCGCCACCGCCAATACTAGCAACACCGATTCCTACCCAAAATTTAGGGCCACGGGACAGCAGTTTTTTCAACTTTCCCTGTAGTTTCCTATTTTCGGCTAGTTCGATATTTTCCCCTAGTTCATTATTTTCCCCTAGTTCGTTATTTTCTGCTAGTTCATTATTTTCTGCTATGTCGGTACTTGCGGGTAATTGGCTACTTGCCGATTTTTTAGGCAATTTAGCATCCAACAAATTCAGCCCAGGTTGGAACAATGCTTTTCCCTTTGCTTGCCAACTGGTAACTAGATCTTCAATTTCCAACCACACTATTAAACGCTTCAACCCTTCCCAATCGCGCTTAACTATGGGATAGTTATCAGTTTCCTGTTCTAATTCCGACTCTGTTGGAGGTGCTGGATCTTCTGGTGCCAGATACTCCCATTCTTCCGCCGTTGTCCGTGTAGAAAATTCCGCCTCCGATGACGGCGATTCGAGTTCATTGTCCTCTGCTGTCTGGGGCGATTCTGCATCGGAATTGCCACTTATTGCGTTAGTGACTTTGCTCAACTTATCTTTGATGTTTGAGAAAAATTCTGCCACGTTTAGACCTTCACACCTCATCAATTTAAATTAAAAATTAAAAACTAAAAAGGCTATTCCTTTTCAATTTTTAATTTTTAACTTGACATTTTTCTTCAATACAATTGCACTGATTTTTGACTGCGGGATTTTGGATTAAAAATTATTTAATTCCAAAGCGCCAACTCACAAATTTGCTTAAGCAGCATGACCAAGTGCCAAAGCTGCTACCAGCATACCCAACACCAGGAAAGGCTGAGCACTTGCCTGATATTTAACATCATTTTCCAGAGGATTCCGTAAAAAATACATATCCTGAAAAGTGATTTGGGGCACAATCAGCAGCAGGAGAATGACAGCGTACAGATTTTGGTGGATGCTAATCAAGTAACCTGCAATCCCGGCTTGAAATATGTCGATCATCAACACGCAGATCCAAGCTGCGGTGCCGATGCCAAACATCACTGGCAAAGATTTTAACCCTAATTGGCGATCGCCCTCAACACTTTTAAAATCATTAACGATCGCAATTCCCAGCCCAGCCAAACTGTAAAACAGGGTCAAAATCATAATCGTGGGATCTAGTTTACCAAACAAAGCTTGACCAGCCCACCAAGGCAAAGCAATGTAACTAGCACCCAGGGCATAATTTCCCAACCAGCCATTCTGCTTGAGTTTCAACGGTGGCGCAGAGTAGATGTAAGCTAAAAATGCGCCGACGAGAGTCAAAACAGTCATAGTGGGAAATTCATGACCAGCCCACAAGTCTAGAGCATAAGCGATGCCGATGCCTGCGGCTAATAATACCAAAATTTGCGCGACTACTTCGGGAATGGAGATCAGCCCGGAGGGAATTGGACGATAGGGTTCGTTAATGGCATCAATTTCGCGATCGTAGAAATCGTTCAAAGTTTGAGTATACCCAGTCAGCAACGGGCCTGACATCAACATACAAGCTGCGGCGATCGCAAAATTTTCGAGATTCCAGGTATAGTGACCAGAAGAGGCCGCCCCGCACACCACGCCCCAAATCAGGGGAATCCAGGTAATCGGCTTCATCAGTTGCAAGCGAATCTTCCAAATGGAAGTTTCCCCGGTAGCAGCCCCTTTCATACCCAACAGTTGCCTAGTTTTGGCATTCCGGTTGTCTGTAGCTGCACTTTCTGGGGATTCTGGGGAAATTGGGGATGGAGGAGAGTCAGACATAAATGTGATTTTAGGGGTATCCTACTGTCGTGTCGATCGGCGTTGCCATAATAATTCTGTAGAATAGCATCAATATTCCAAGCATTGTGTAGTCCAGGATTTTTAGATACCGGACTTCGCAGAAGTTGTCGGGGATCTGGGTATTATATTTTTTGAGGTGGGGTTAACTATGCTAGTTTTCAGTCATCCCATCTGACAAAAAGTCTGGCAAAAAATTAGAATCTAAAACCTCAGCAGAAGTGTAAACACACCATTGCGGAAATGTCTCTAGGGACAATCCAGTTTCAGCACTTGCTTGTTCTATTGCATCCGAATAGCATTCAGAAAACACTTCTTCCAGATAGGGTTTGAGACTGGGGGAATCCTGGAGACTTTTGCGAAGGCGTCTACGGTGTTCAGCTATGGTACTTTTCCAACTACCGCTTCTGCGATCTGGTTGAAATTCCCACTTTAGCAAGTGCATCAGAAGTACCACAAGATTACTCTCCAAACTCCGCCGTTCAGTTCGCCCCATGTCTTCTATTTGTTCAATCATATTTTCCCAGTCAATGTTTGAATAATCGCGAAGCCGCAACTTTTCCACGGTTGTTTCAATCCATTTTAGGTAGTCTCGATCGTACAATTTTTCTAGATTAACATCGAGTTTTGCCATCGTCATATTTTTTAGAGTCGAGGATGTACAGATAACTAACATAAATGGCGGTAGGAATCAAAAGGCAGCCCCGTGCGTCGCTTCACCTCAACAACAGATTTATATTCGCCTTTAATCTGCCTTTCTGTAACTATTTTCTCTGCCACAACTCTGTCTAAGCCACTGGCTATTAATTCCTCCACGGAATATATATTTAGTCGTTTCCAAGTAAAACTTGCTTCCTTTTGATAATTGTAGCTAAAGCAAATCATCGGGGCGATGCGTCTGACGTGACTAGCTGGAACTCCGGCTATTTCTGACAACTCTTCGGCGTAAGTAAAAATATATCCTTCATTTTGCAAAGATTCAATATCATTAGCATAGACGATTGGCAATCCCAAGACTCTCACCAAATCATCTTTGGTACACTCATTAATATCTATTTTGCCCCGTACATTTGCCAACTCTTCTGCACTTGTTGCACTCGCAGGAACCAGTAAACCTCTGGGTGCTGTTTTGATGAGATAGCGTTTTTTCAAAGAAAATGCAGTGACAATTTGAGCTATCCAAACCAGCAGGCCCAAATTAGCTGAAGCCGATAGCGCTACTGCGGCTAAAGTAAAGCCCGCGCCCCACCCGATCCAACTGCGAATATTTGTTTTTTGGCCTGCATAGACGATCGCCAATCCGCCGAAGTAGGGAATAAAAGAATACCACACCCAATAGGGAGTTTGACGCAGCCAGTGTAAATCTTGAAACACTTTAATTTTATCCTTAAACAGTTGTTATTTTACACTCATTCTTATCCCACTCTTTGAAGGGCGGGTTTCCTGCTTCCTGCTTCCTTCATAATTAATTACAAATCTCGCAGCAGTTTGAGTCGTTTTTCTTCATATTCTTCTGCCGTAATTGCACCCATATCATAAAGTTTTTTGAGATCGGCGATCGCCCCAGTGACATCTGTTGCCGATCGCAGGAAGCGGCCCGATTGCAACATCCCCGGATTGTACTGTGCTTGAAAAGTTGGTTCCGACATCAGTAGCAAGCCGAGAAAATCAAAAAATGCGATTACTGAGGGAATGAATGTCAGAGAGAATAGCAAGTATAATACCCCTGCTAAATTATTTCCTAAATAAAACTTGTGGGCTCCAAATCCTCCTAAAAAGAAAGCCAACAAAACTGCTACTGTTTTATCTTTAACCATTTTTTTGTGTGCCCCATTTTTTAAGTGTCACTGCAACTACCTGGCTGGGTAATCTTACTAATCTTGACTCATTTATTTTTAGATGTACGAAACTTAGACATCGCAAAATACAGCAAAACTATACCGGTTTGAGCTTCGAGAATCACCAAGTAGCCTCTCCAGAAATAATTGAGTTCGGTTGCTGAATTCAGAGAAAATAATAAAAGACCGAAGGCTGCGTAGGGTAAGAAACGCATCCAAGTCCGCGTTCCCTCTAACTTGTGGCTATTAAAATTGCTCATTGCGTCAAGCCTGATTCTTACTTAAGATCTACAGAAAAATTGGCTAAGTTGTCAAGTTGTGTCCTGTACGATCGCGCGAGCTAAAAAGCACCGACCAAGATCTAACTCCAATGTTAACGCAAGTTTTTCCGCTCAGCTTGAGACATGGCATCCTAAGCAGCCTAGAGTGCTTAGGATATTTGCCAAAACAGCAAGGGGAATTAACAATTATTCACAAAAGCCCGAATTAACTCCCGCCGCCCAAAAGAAACAGACTCAGGAGAGTGCCGCTATTCCAGAGACTGTGGAGTAGCATGGGAGCAAGGAGATTGCGCGATCGCGTGTACACAAATCCCAACACCGCCCCCAAAGTCGCCAAAGGCAGAATTTCCGACACGCTCAAGTGAGCCACAGCAAACAACAAAGCAGAAGTGGCGATCGCCCCCCAAACAGGCAAATAGCGAGTCAGAGAAGGCAACAGAAAGCCCCGAAACATAATTTCCTCAAAAACCGGAGCCGCGATCGCCGCCGTGGCAAAAAACACAGCCAAAGCCAGGTTATCCTTACCTTCAAGGACGATCGGCAAAATCGGATTACTACCACCTTGTCCCTGCCATAATTGCTGATTGATCAGCGACACCAAAACTACCAAAGGTAAAGCCACAAAATAGCCACCAAAACCCCACCAAAACCAATTTCCCCGCCAATTAATCCGAAACCAACTTTCAGGTAAAGGCAAAAAAGACCTTA
>NZ_JAHRFC010000159.1:0-5707 GCF_020883015.1 Microcoleus sp. CAWBG640 | reverse complement strand
GGAGTGCCAACATTGATACTTATTTTACCAGTTACAGACAGCGATTGCGACAAGAACACCGTGTTTTTTGGACCTGATGTCTTTAATGTCAGGAAAAGTCTATGAAACTGCCGTTTAGTATCATCTCTTGTTTTGCGAGTTCAACACTAGCCCCTTGAGTAGGATCTAATCCTAGTCCATCGCAAGCGCATCAATAAACTTTTGAAATCCGAACTCTGTTGATTGTAGTCAAATAACCATTGCTGTTGACGATAAACTTGAGTCAAGACTGGCAAAATTTTACAAAAATTGTGCCGTGATCTGGGAATTAACCAGAGTATTCGCGCACAGAATTCCTGATGCAGCCACCGCAGGTACGCCAATTCCTGGCATGGTACTGTCTCCTACTCGATACAAACCTTTGACTGGTGTTTGTGGACCCGGAAATGTGCCTTTTCCGGCGGGGATTCCCGGCCCGTAAGTACCTTGATATCGGTGCAAAAATCGGGCATGGGTTAGGGGTGTGCCGATCGACTCTAGGACAATTCGCCTCCGCAAATCGGGGATAATTTTTTCTAAAGCTGTGAACAGAGATTGCGATCGCTCTTGCTTTTTTTGTTGATAAAATTCGCCATATTCCCAACCTTCGTAGGGTTCCAGTGTATAAGCATGAATGGCGTGGTGTCCCGGCGGTGCGAGATTGGCATCCCAAACCGTAGGAATCGAAATCATGCAAGTATTTCCGGGTACTGTAATATCGATGTTGCTGTCATGGACAACGACGTGGTGCCCAGTCAAACCATGGAGTCCTTCAGCTTTAATACCTAAATGTAGGTGCATGAAACTTTCTACCGCTGGCGTTGATAAGGCAATTTGGCGATAATTTTTTGGTAAATCTTCTGGTGATAGCAACTTAGTATAAGTATCCCAGATGGTCGCATTGGAGATAGTAATTGGTGCGCGGATAATTTCGCCATTTTGCAAGCGAACACCAGTTGCTCTCCCCGATGCAACTAAAATTTGCTCGACTGGTGTTCCCAGGCGCAACTTTCCCCCCCAGCGCTGCAAGCCTCGGACTAAAGCATCGACGATCGCACCACTGCCACCAACAGGATATTCTATAACTGAGCGCGATCGTTCGCCAATCATAAAAGCGATTTCCGGGGCGACAGTTCCCTCCGCCTTCAAGCCAGACAGCAAAAAGCACTCCAAATCGATCAAACGCCGCACCCAAGGGTCCCTCACATCCCTATCCATCAACACCCCCGCAGCACCTCCTATCACCCCTACAAGGGGCAGCAGTTTCAGCATAGATGGCCAGTACCGAAACAGCAAAAGAGGCATTAACTGCCAATCTGCTCTAAGCGCCACCGCCGGAATTCCACGCAAAGCTTCATATAAAACTAATAAATTTTGTTGGAATTGCTGCAATTCCTTCGCACCTTTTGGTGTAAACTCAGCTACAGCATCTAAGTATTTTTTCGCATCAGCATAAACCGGCAAACTTCCCTCTGGAAAATGATAATGCCCCAAGGGGTCGTAGGGAATTGTGGCGATGGATTCCTCCAAAATCTCCAACACTTGTCGCAAAGGATTGAGGGACTGGGGGTCAGTCAAACCGCAATAAAAAGAAGGTCCCGAATCAAAATGAAATCCCCGGCGCGAAAAACTGTGAGCCACACCACCGGCTATGGTATGGCTTTCGCAGACGAGTACCCGCTTACCGTAGCGAGCTAGCATTGATGCGGCGACTAAGCCGCCAATGCCACTCCCAATTACAATTACATCAAAGTCTGGCATCTGTTAAATGTGGTATAATTTTATTGTTTCTTGGTAATTGTTGACAGGGTATTTTTTGGAGGTAGAAAACTATGAAACCTTTATCTATTTTAGATGAGGTTGTTCGCGAGTTGGAACAAGATGTCAATATCTCGCGGATTAAAAGAATAATATTTTTTGCGTGTAAAGAATTCTGGGAAAACGATGTCGGAAAATTAGGTGACACAGATTTAGGTATTCTGATCCAAGAATTATGTACCAAATATACCAATTTAGAAGATATTGAGACAGTTTTAAATATTATAGTTTCTAAAGTCAACAAAAAAGCAGAGTACGCTTTAGTAGCAGACCTAATCATCTGTCAACTGAGTAGGCTGTACGAATTTGAAGACTTGACCAATTTAGAAACAAACATATCTAGATTTGGCGGTGAGAGTCCGATGCCATTTCAAGAGGAATTTAGTTCGGAAATCCCAGGTACTGACGAAACAGAAAGAAACCCCGGATTTTTATTTGATGTCAGACAAAAAATCTTGCAGCAAACAAATCCGCTGAGGGCGAAAATACTAATTTTTTCGACTCTTTATCACGAATTTACTTTTAGCGATCGCGACTGGTTGCTGCTGAAAAGCCAAGAACTAGATACCCTGCTGCGACAACTGTTTAACGTCTGTCCCACCCTAGGAGAACTCGAATCTCAATTGTACAGAACGGCGAGCACTCTGGAAAACACAGATGAAAATGACCAAACAGCTAGCGTCATTATCCAAGCGATGAATCCTTGTTACGCCAAAATAGAACCTGAATCACCAAATATTTCTAGCGAAGAGGTGGCGGGAGAAGATTACGATCAGACGCACTTAATCAATAATATTTATGAAGATAACAAGCAGAGTAACGGCACAAAAGATTATTTTGAAGCTGGCGATACTACTCACATCATTGAATCTTCTCCCATTCAGTATGCTTCTAACTCCCCGGATAGTTACTTCGTGAACGGAACGGGAGAAAATTCACCTGTTCAGCCAACCGAAATCAACACTAATAATTCGCCGATTAATTTTCAACAGGAATTGAAAAAGACTTCATCTGTTGAAGAAAATCAGGCTACTGCGGGAAGTTATATTTCCCCTGAGAATAGTATAAATATTAGCGAATCTATCAAGCAGAAATTGGGCTTAGAAGAAGAAATTAAATCCTTAGTAATTCAAAGTGCTAACTCCGCCACTGCCAAAATAGAAAATATATTCAGTGATTTAGAATCGGCTCTGAATCGACAGTTTTCAACAGAAAGTGTAGAAGAGCGATTGTACTGGAAATATAAAATTCTCAGAGATTATGTAGGAGAAGTCCAGGGATTTACCTACAAGTTAATGAAAATTCTGAGCGATTTGGAGTCAAAAGAAAGGGGACAATTTCCGGCTGAAATAGCAGACAATTTTGATGGTAATGTTTCGCAACCAGAATCAAATAAATCTAGCCAAAGACCCAGCCAGCAGCAGCTACTGGAAATGGCAAGACAAGGAAATCCCAAGGCGATCGCCACCTTAATCAATCAACTGCTACAGCCTCAAGGAATTACCGCTACAGCAGGATTTAAAGACGGTTGGCTCCACATCATTTTGGAATCTGCCCCCAGCGCACCAAATCAACAAAATACTGCGACCTATATTTACAAAAAACTTTGTACTTTAAAATCGAAGTTTCTCCATAAAGTGAAAATTCACGGGCGACAGCTAGGTAACAAAACTATAGTCTGGACTCAAGATTTTGTCACTAAAATGAATTAGCCATAAAATCTGCCAATAATTCCCGGCATACATCCACTAAATTTGCCCGTAAAAAATCCTAGTTCCCAAATACCAAACTCCCAGATTTTAGTAACTAAATTAACCAGCACCAACTATGAATGCTAGCGAATTATTAAGACGATATACATCAGGTGAAATTGATTTTGAAGGTATGAATCTGAGAGGTGTCTATCTAAGTGGTGCCGATTTAATAGGTGTGAATTTAAGCAGCGCCGACTTATCGGGTGCAAACTTAGCAATGGCATATCTGAGTAGAATTAACCTTCAACGTGCAAATTTAACCAAGGTAAAATTTGGCGGTGCTAACTTGAATCAGGCAAATTTAAGTTCAGCAAATTTGTCCGATGCAGACTTTCACGGAGCTACTTTACAAAATGCTGACTTTCGCAGAGCCAACATATGTTTGGCTATCTTAATCGATGCAAATTTGACTGACGCGGATATGCGAGGTGTTAATTTGCAAGGTGCAGATATGCGCGGTGCGTGCTTGCGGGGTGCAAATTTGCGGAAGGAGCAGCGAGTTTTTGATGGAGCAAATTTGCGGGGTGCAAATTTGCAAGGTGCCGATTTGCGCGGAGTCAATTTACAGGGTGCTGATTTGACTAAAGCAGATTTAAGTCGAGCCAATTTGACTGAAGCTTCTCTCCGAGAGGCAAATTTGAGTCAAGCAAATTTGAGCGAAGCTATTTTGGACAATGTATTTTTGACTGATACAAATTTGACTGAGGTAAATTTTTCCTGGGCTGTAATGAGAAATGCCAAATTAGAAAGGGCTATATTAATCGATGCTGAATTCGCAGGTGCTAACTTACAGGGTGCTTTTCTTCCTGATGTGAAGTTGAACAATGCTAGTTTAATTATGGCGGATTTGAGTCGGGCTAATTTGGTGAGGGCGGATTTGAGTCGTGCTAATTTCAATCAGGCTAATTTAACTGAAGCCGATTTGACTGATACTTACATGGCTAAAACTGATTTACGGGATGTAATTTTACATCGCACAAGTTTGATGAGGGTAGATTTGATCACTGTTAATTTAGCGGGGGCAAAGTTTCAGGGTACAATCATGCCGAATGGAGAAATTAATGGGTAAATTTTTGGGAATGGGGAATTGGGAATTGGACATTGGGAATTGGGAATTGGGAATTGGGAATTGGGAATTGGGAATTGGAGAGTTTGATGTTAAAGTAAGCCTGCTCTATCAAGACTTATTTAAGAATTATAGTTTAGGCAATTTGGGAGAATAAAAAAAGAGGGCAATGCTGTGTTAGAGACAGGGAAAATTTTACAAGAACGTTATCAATTGCAACAGCGTTTAGGACGCACGGCCGCAAAGTTCCCTCTATCTGCGTCAGAAAGCCTTTCTTATCTACTTTTACAGGAATAGGTCTTCTCGGAATTTTGGGAGTGACAATTATAACATTTTCAGTCACAGAAATATTCGGAATTTTAGTAATTTCTGCGATGATAATATGTCTGTTACTTAGCTATTTGGTGGTAACTTACATTAAATTTAACCAGGACGAGTTGGAAATAAAATATCACATATTTGGCTGGAATTTTTGGCGAATAACTGGGGAAAGATCGCATATTTTTGGTGTTTTTTTATACGACAATTCTGTGGGATATCAAATCAAAATTCGTTCAGGCTATCACCATACAGGAACTTATTATTATGTTTTAGCCAACTATTTGAAAGAGATTGAGGCGGCTTGGTTAGCTCAAGAAATTCAAGATTGGTTAAATTTAAGATGAGCCGTTGGGTGGGGACGGGTTTTTGAGATTGTCGGTTTGTGACAAAGATTGTGGGTAAAACCATTGGTGTCAACTTAAGGCCAAAACCTTGGAGAAATATGGGTTTTACGACAAGTCTAGATCCCCCTAAATCCCCCTTAAGAAGGGGGACTTTGAGCAAGTTCTTGTTCCCCCCTTCTTAAGGGGGGCTAGGGGGGATCTAAGTTTAATAGTCAAACAGCTATCTCTGACAGGGTTTGAGGTTAAGTTGACACCTATGGGGTAAAACCCGCCCCTTGTATCTTAAAAGAGTCAGTCAGTCGATCGCCACGTCATTGATTCGATCATACCGACAATCAGGCGATCGTACCGACAATCAGGCGATCGTACCGACAATCAGGCGATCG
>NZ_JAHRFC010000158.1:0-6265 GCF_020883015.1 Microcoleus sp. CAWBG640 | reverse complement strand
CATTAAACCTGCGGGCCTATGACTTTGTATCCCAAGAACTTCGTGCAGCAGAAGATCCTGAGTTTGAAACGTTCTACACTAAGAATATTCTGTTGAACGAAGGTATTCGTGCTTGGATGGCTCCAACTGACCAACCACACGAAAACTTCATCTTCCCAGAAGAAGTTCTGCCTCGTGGTAATGCTCTGTAAGCATCGCGACAGCTAGAAACAAATCAGCTATTTTAACAAGCTGCAAAAGCTCCTGTCTGCTGGCAGGAGCTTTTTGTGTGAAGGAATTAAAGTACGATCGAAAATATTGCCCTTAGCTGCAAAATTTTTCACTGAATCGGTTCACTTCTGATTCGTTGTGTTATCGTATTAATTGTGCATACCGGAATGACACTCAGAACGCAGGTTCTTCTAGTATTGCTACCAATGGGTAGCACACAAATCCTCATACTTAATCTCAGATTAAGATGAGGTGCGTTCACATAGTAAGCAATTTAGCTAAACTTGGAGGTGATGCCCATGATAGAAAGTAGTAAACGCATGGGTCATCAGATTGGAAACTACCGGCTGTGCGCCGGGGCCGCTCACTAGCAGTCAGCCGTCGTTCTCCCCAGGAAGCGACTTCCATCGGGAACCAGGCTTAGTTAGGGAATCTCCCGGCAGTCAGGTTCTAATCTGAAGACCCGCTAGACCGCTCTCACCCCAAATAGTGTTAAAGTTTAAGTGTCAAAACTTGGGCTTAAATACTACTGGTGAGAGCGGATAGCTTTTGGTAAAATTTTCGACAGGCGAGCAGCATCCCAAGGTAAACACAATGAATTCACTACTGAAAGATACTGAAATTAAAGCCCGCGCTAGTCAATTGTCAGGTTGGACAGTTGAAGGTGATAAACTCCGCTGTACCCGGAAATTTCAAGATTTTATAGCAGCGATCGATTTTGTGAATAAGTTGGTCGCACCCTCAGAAGCCGCAGCACATCATCCAGATATAGAAATTTCCTATAATAAAGTCACAGTTAACTTGACAACTCACGATGCAGGAGGCTTAACTGAGAAAGACTTTGCACTAGCTAAAGAGATTTCTTCACTAAAATAAAAGCTTTACCGCTCACCACAAAGGAGCCACAGCATCTAGTGATGGTCTCAAAAGCCGAAATTTCACCAATAAAACATCGACTCTGGGCTAGAATCAGAGGTGAGAAAGTCGAGATGCAAAAAGTCCCATGTATTCAAGGCTATTCGCCATCCTCCGACCATGATCGTATTTGAAAAGCCAGAGTTATTGAACGAATCTGCTGAAAGAACAGAGCTGATAGAACAACTTTTGGATATTGGTGCAGCTCTTTCGAGTGCCCAAGATTTAGGGGGTTTATTAAACTTAATTTTATCCAAAAGTAGGGAAATTACCTACAGTGATGCCGGCAGCGTTTACTTAGTAGATCACAGTGACGAAACATCTAAACTACTGTTCAAGGTAGCTCAAAACGCTTCTAAACCGAGACTGTCGTTTAAGGAGTTTGCGCTCCCACTAACAGACAAAAGCTTGGCGGGCTACGTGGCAATTACAGGCGAAAGTTTGAACCTGTCTGATGCCTATGACTTGCCGGCGGGTGTGCCCTATCAGCTAGATACGAGTTTTGACAGGGATATTAACTATCGTACTTGCTCTGTGATGGTGCTGCCGATGCAAAACCGACAGGGGGAGACTATAGGTGTACTGCAACTGATCAACCGCAAAACCAAAGCAGACACGGTGCTGACAGCCGAAAATGCCTGGGAATCGACCCAGCGTTATTCGGAGTGGGAAGAAAGAATAGTTCGATCGCTCGCTTCTCAAGCCGCCATCTCGATCGAGCGCAATCAACTACAAGAAAGCATAGAACACTTATTTGAGGGTTTCGTCAAGGCCTCGGTGCAAGTAATAGAAGCCAGAGACCCCTGTACCTACGGCCACTCTGAGCGAGTAGCAGCCCTGACGGTACGTCTTTCAGAAGAAGTAAACAGCACTAGCGGAGGATGGCTGCGTCCTATTTACTTTAACCATCGCCAAATTCAAGAAATTCGCTACGCAGCCCTGCTGCACGACTTTGGCAAAATCGGAGTTCCCGAAGCAGTTTTAACCAAGCAGAAAAAGCTTTACCCCTCACAGCTAGAAATCATTCGCCACCGTTTTGCCTTAGCTCAGCGGACCATGGAAATGGAATGCGTGCAATCCAAGTATAAATACTTACTATCCCATTCAGCCTACCGCAAACATCCTAATGAAGAATCAGGATGTCTTCAATGCCAAGAAATAGAACAGCTAGACACGAAGCTAGCAGAGGCAAAAGCTCGATTGGCAGAATACTGGGAAGTGCTGCTAGAAGCTAACGAGCCTCACATTCTGGCCGCCGAACCTCTAGCTCAACTGCGAGAACTTGCTCGACAAACTTACAGAGATATAGACGGTGAAATTAAACCCCTGCTAGACCAAGATGAAATCTTACAATTGATGGTGTCCAGGGGCAACCTGACGGTGGTAGAACGAGCAGCCATAGAATCTCACGTAACTCACACCTATGAGTTTCTGAAACAAATTCCTTGGACAAAAGATTTAAAAAATGTTCCCGAAATTGCCTACGGACATCATGAAAAACTCGACGGTACAGGGTATCCTCTAGGTCTCAAACAGTCGGAAATTCCAATTCAAGCTCAACTGATGACGATCGCCGATATTTACGATGCCCTGACAGCCGGGGATCGCCCCTACAAGCGGGCGCTACGTACAGAAGCAGCCCTCAAAATTTTGCGACAAGAAGCAACTCACAATAAAATCAATAGCGATTTGTTACAACTGTTCGAGCACCGACAAGTATTCAGCGTCCTCGGACACAATTTGGATGTCGATCGCGTCGAATCACTCTAGACGATAGTGCCAAGGAGTGCTAAAAAGTAAATATACTAGCTGTTGATTGCTCAACAGTTAATCGGATTTGAAATGTGAGATTTGAGATTGGAGATTGCACCAGTCCTGAGTCTGCGAAGGCATGAATCAGGCGCAAACATACCAAATCGTTTTCGGTCATTCCGAAAAAATTTAACAGAAAAAATCAAAATTTTGGTCTCGTTTTAAAGTATGCTATGGGGGCAACTACTGACCACATAGAACACTAGACAAGATTCCAAGATTCTTTGTAATCGGTGTGAGGAGGAGAGTAAATATGTCGAAATTTTTGTGGAGTTATCTACTGATCAGTCCAGCAGTCTTAGGAGCTACCCTAGTAGTTTCTTCGAGCGCGATCGCAGCAGACGCTCAACCCGCTGCTGACGCAACTGTGGCTCAAACTGCAAAAACTGCCATCGCTGAAATCTCCGAAGCGAAGCTCAATGCTTTAGCCGCCGTTCCTCAAGGAACAGCAGTTGAGACAATTGAAGCAATTTCCCAAGTTCCGGGCGACGAAATTGAGTCCCCAAAGGTAGCCACTGATGCTCAGGCTGCTACTGACAATGCGATCGCAGCCAACACAGCCACAGAAACCGCAAACCCCAAAGCAGCATCAGAAGCGGTAAGTGCATCTTTAGCAGCAGTTGAACCCACAGTTGTTGAGCAACTAGCAACTTCGGCTGTAGAAGCAGCTCAACCAGAACAAATCAGCGCCACTCAACCAAAAACAACCATTCCCTCAGTGGTAGAGTCGGCACAACCCAGTTTGCCAAAACCCGCTGAAGCTGTAGCTCAAACCGCAGCACCAGCAACTTCAAACCCCAACGCTACACTAGAACAGCTCAGCCAATACAGCACCGAAGGTGCAGCAGAATCTGAAACTCAAGGTCAAGTGACCTCAGTCTCTCAGCTTTCCGACGTGCGCCCCACAGACTGGGCATTCCAAGCACTCCAATCCCTAGTCGAGCGCTACGGCTGTATCGCCGGCTACCCTGATGGCACTTTCCGTGGCAACCGGGCCATGACCCGCTACGAATTTGCCGCCGGTTTAAACGCTTGCTTAGATAAAGTTAACGAACTAATCCGAGCAGGTACGACCAACTTAGCAACCAAACAAGACTTGGCAGCCCTCCAACGGCTCCAAGAAGAATTTGCAGCGGAACTAGCAACCCTGCGCGGCCGAGTAGATGCCTTGGAAGCTCGGACATCCGAACTCGAAGCCAACCAATTCTCCACCACTACCAAACTGACTGGGGAAGCAATCTTCGCCCTCAGCGACGACTTTGGTGGTAGTGCAGGCTTTTTTGGCAGAGACCGCAAAAGAATCGGCAGCAACAACAACGAAGCTGTATTCCAACAACGGGTACGTCTCAATTTAAACACGAGCTTCACTGGCAGAGACTTGTTGCTGACCAGGCTGCAAGTCGGCAACGGTCGAAACTTTAACTTTGGGGCTACCAGCGAAGGGACTCAAACTTGGAACGTAGTCGGCAGAACCGACAACGTTTTTGCCCTCGACAGCTTGCTGTACAAGTTTCCCGTCGGCGATCGTTTGAACGTTACCCTCTCAGCCAACGCAGGCGTTTGGGACGACATCATGCCCACTGTCAACCCATACTTTGAAGACTTTGACGGTGGTAACGGGGCATTAAGCGCCTTTGGACAACGGAACCCGATTTATCGCCTCGGTGGCGGTGCCGGTATCGGCTTTGATTATGCCTTCGGCGGCCGGGGATTGCTCGGTGGCGTGTTCGGCCCGACTTCTCTTTCTTTCGGCTACTTGGCATCCAATGCCGCCAATCCTAGCAAAGGTGCGGGTTTGTTCAACGGCGACTACGCAGCCATGGGGCAGTTGACTTTTACCCCCGGACGCAATTTGCAGGTTGCTCTCAACTATAACCACGGTTACTTTAGCAGAGGTAACTTTGGGTTTGACAATGGTTTGAGCAATGGTTCTGGTAATCTCGGCGGTTTCACCGGCACCGGTGTGGCTAACTCCCTGAACGGCTTGAGTGACGGTTTTACAGGCTTCCGCAGTCGCAAAGTTGTCAGCAACTCCTACGGCGCTCAGGCTTCGTTCCGACTCAGCCCCAGGTTTATCGTTGGGGGCTGGGGTGGTTTAACTAATGCTCGCATTCTCGGTATCGGTGATGCGAAAATTTGGAACTACGCTGTCACTTTGGCTTTCCCCGATTTAGGGAAAGAAGGCAACTTGCTGGGCTTTGTGCTTGGTCGCGAGCCTTATTTGGATAAACTTGAGGCTGCATCTAGTTTGCGGAACTTCAGAAATGATACTTCGTGGCACATTGAAGGCTTCTACAAGTACCAGCTTACAGATAATATTTCTGTGACTCCTGGGGTAGTTTGGATTACTAACCCTAATCAAGATAAGGGTAATGATGACATCATCATTGGTACTCTCAGAACTACTTTCACTTTCTAGGAACAGCTTCTAGAAGGCTGGATGGGTGATGCTCTTTCGCCCCAGAGGTCTCAAATTTTAAGTTAGCCCTGCCTGTGGCAGGGCTTCTTGTTGGGAGGAATCAGGAAGTCAATAAACTCTAGTGGAGAACCGGAGTATAATCAATAGTGGGAAGTTAGAATTTTGAACTCAAAATCAATACTTGCGATCGCTTCTGATACCAAATCCTCTCTTCATCGTCCTGTATTAAACTCTCTCTTCTCTTCCTTCGCGTCCTTCGCGCCTTCGCGGTTAAATCATTCCGATACAACCGGAATTGATATGACTTCGGAGTTGCAAATTATGGTATTTTAAAGTGAAATTATGGTGGAACTATCCTGTAAAAGCGAATATGCGATCTTGGCTTTGCTGGAGTTGGCGGATTGCTATGAGGAAGGTGAACCGCTGCAAATTCGCCAGATAGCGACTCAGCAAAATATCCCCGATCGATATTTAGAACAGTTACTCGCTACGATGAGACGCTGTGGTTTAATCCGCAGCCAGCGAGGCGCTAAGGGAGGTTATATTTTGGCAAGGGAACCCTGGAAAATTACCCTCCTAGAAATTGTCAACTGCCTGGAAGGTTCGGATTTTGAGCGATCGGAAAAAGACTCCCCTGCTCAAACCGTAGAAAGTGCCGTAATTTGGGAAGTTTGGCAAGAAGCTCGCTCCATTGCTAACTCCGTTTTACAAAAATATACCCTGCAAGACCTGTGCGAAAAACGCAATGGCAGACGACAGCTCAATATCATGTACTACATCTAATTAGGGTTTGCTGAATAATCGATCGCAAACTGAGAGCAGGAGCGATCGATATATTCAAGCTCGGTTAAATATAAGTTTTTCTGTATCAATTCCACCCAGTTATAATTGTAAATTATCTTCACCCCA
>NZ_JAHRFC010000157.1:0-6407 GCF_020883015.1 Microcoleus sp. CAWBG640 | reverse complement strand
GATTGATCAGCGACACCAAAACTACCAAAGGTAAAGCCACAAAATAGCCACCAAAACCCCACCAAAACCAATTTCCCCGCCAATTAATCCGAAACCAACTTTCAGGTAAAGGCAAAAAAGACCTTACCGAAAAATACAATACAGAAAGTCCCCCCGCCGACAATAATAGATAAGTAGCAAAGATATAAAAAGCCTTACTACGCGGGTCAAAACTAGCAGGATTTAAGTGGAGAACCGACAGAGAAAGTGGCAGCAAAAAATAGGGGATCAAGATTTGTCCCACAAAGAAAAAGCCGACCACAAGGACCTGCCAAACAATCTCGCCATCCCAAGGAACATCCCAACTCAAGCTAGAATTTTGAGCCAAAATTGGTCCAGAACCAGTTGGTTGTAACTGCTTTCGTTGCAACAACCACTGCACGGTCAAACCAGCCAACAACACCGTACCTATACAAAGTCCGATCCCCGGAATTCCAATCACAATCGCCAACTTTTCCACAGAATCTTCAGCGATGATTTGTTCCGTAGATTGCAGCGATGCCAGGTCTTGAGAACGCTCCTGTAACTTATAAAGTTGAGCCAGGGTACGATAGCGAAACCAACCATCTAAAGACTTTTGAATGCTCGATTCAGCATCGGGTAAAAGTTGAGGTGGATTGCTCCAAATTCCCTTTAAAACCGGAGCAACTTGAGTGGAAGGGTCAGCATTAGTTTGAGTCTTGTATCTATCGATCAAATCTTGCCAAGTTTTCAGAGCTAGCTCAACTTTACCCGTACTAGCCTGCAAAATTCCCACCCGCAATTCAAGTTCGCTTTGCAAGGTTGACAACTTGTTGATGGAGTCTTCCAGAGCATTATTCTGAGCAAATTTTATTTTTTTGGCAGTAACATCTGAAGAAGCGTTTGGATTTTCAACTTGTTTAAATTGTGCTTGAGTTGTGGTGAGAGTTTTCTGAGTCGAGGTTCGCGCCTCTTGATACTGAGCTAAAGCAGTATCTAAAGGAGCGGAACCGATAATAGTGTTACGAGCTGAACTTAAATTAGAATTAGAATTATTTTCCCCTTGCCACTCCGAAGCATGAAGCAGTAAATTTGTCTGATAGAGTTCCAGCCGACTTTGAATTTGTGGCTCATTCCAGCTAGCAAGTAAAGACAAACCGACCAAGGCGATCGCGATCGCTGTTAAAATACCTAAAAATATCCGCTTTAGTGTCATTATGCCTGTTCCGTCCGGCGCGTATCCGTGCCTAAGTCTATTTCGTCTTTAATCATAGGCGGTTGTTAGCGAGAGTGTCCCCGGAACTGGTAAAATTTTTAGTGGCTCATCTTTGGAATCGTTTTAAGCCCCAGATTTATGCCCAGGCTAAATCTAAAATCTAAAATCTAAAATCTAAAATCGAATGACTACTCGCGTTATCTTAGTCCGTCACGGTCAAAGCACTTACAATCAAGAACGCCGTATCCAAGGCCGTTTGGATAAATCAATTTTGACAGAAGCAGGGCGCACCGCCGCGCTTCAAGTAGGCGAAACGCTCAGCAGTATCACCTTTGATGCCGCCTACAGCAGCCCCCTGCAACGAGCCAAAGAAACAGCAGAAATTATCGTTTCGCGCTTGACAAATCCGCCCCAACTCCAGCCCACAGATCAATTGATGGAAATCGATTTACCTCTGTGGGAAGGAATGCTACGTCAAGATGCGATCGACCAATTTCCAGAAGCCTATAAATCTTGGCAACAACATCCCGACAAATTTTCGATGAAACTGCCATCAAACGAAGCAGAAACAGAACACTTTCCCGTCTTGGCAATTTTTGCTAACGCTAGAATGTTTTGGAAAGAACTATTATCTAAGCATAGTTCGGGTACTATTTTAGTAGTAGCTCATAACGGCATAAACCGGGCACTGATCGCCACAGCATCGGAAATTTCTCCCGCTTACTATCAATCTATTCAGCAGTCTAATTGCGGGATTAGCATTATCAATTTTGGAACTGCTCCTGTTGACACCAGTGAGCAAGGTGAGCAGCAACAGAAACTGACAGTTCAACTAGAATCCCTGAATTTAACAGCTCACACAGGAGAAATTTTCCCCAAGCCTAGGGATGGAAATCGCGGGCCACGTTTATTGCTGGTACGTCACGGCGAAACTGACTGGAACCGAGCGGGTAAATTTCAAGGACAAATAGATGTACCGCTCAATGATAATGGTCGCGCACAGTCTGGCAAAGCCGCAGAATTCCTAAAGAATGTAAAATTAGATTTTGCCATCAGCAGTTCGATGTTGCGCCCCAAGGAAACAGCGGAAATTATCCTCCAATATCACCCAGACTTGAAGTTAGAACTCCGCGATGAGTTAAGAGAAATCAGTCACGGATTGTGGGAAGGAAAATTTGAGTCAGAAATAGAATCATCCTATCCAGGTTTGCTGCAAGAATGGAAGACATCTCCTGAAAATGTGCAAATGCCAGAGGGGGAAAATTTACAAGAAGTTTGGGAAAGAGCGATCGCCTCTTGGCGAGATATAGTAAAATCAGTTTCAGGTACAGGGATTGTGGTCGCTCATGATGCGATAAACAAGGCAATTCTGTGTCATTTGTTCTGCTTAGAACCGGAACATTTCTGGAAATTCAAACAAGGAAATGGTGCGGTTAGCGTGATAGATTATCCCCATGGCCCAGAAGGTTTGCCAGTATTGCAGGCGATGAATGTGACAACTCATTTGAGTGGTAGTGTTTTTGACCAAACCGCGGCGGGTGCACTGTAGAAATCAACAGTTAAAACTTGAATTATCAGAAAAATGAGGTATGGTTAGTTATCATCCGCATACCTCACTTTTCTCTTTCTCTGTGCTCTCTGCGCTCTCTGTGGTTAAATAATTCTTAATGGATTTTTACTTAGGCATAGATTTTGGTACAACAGGAGTGCGATCGACTGCGATCGACTCCAGTCGCAATATACATAGTGAGAGCAAGTATGATTTCACTCACCATGAGGAACCAGCATCGGAATTGCCATCGCGCTGGGAGAATGCCCTCTGGGCGGTAATCGAGCAAATTCCCTTAGCCATTCGCCGTCAGATCCGGGCGATCGCCCTTGATGGCACTTCCTCCACGGTGATGCTATGTGATACCAAAGGTATACCCGTAGATGAACCGATTTTATACAACGATGGACGCGGTGTGGCGGTACTCGATCGACTGCGGGCGATCGCACCAGCCCATCACACAGTATTAAACGCTACATCAAGTCTGGCAAAACTCCTGTGGTGGTTAGAGTGCAAGGAAAAAGACACAGCCCCTAGGGAGTGTGTTCAAACCTTCAAACCCGGAGATCCCCCCCAGCCCCCCTTAACAAGGGGGGGGAATTCACTCAAAGTCCCCCTTATTCCCCCCTTGGGGGGGGCTGGGGGGGGTGGGGATTTAGGGGGATCTCCGGTGCAAACAGCCCCAAGGTTTTTCCTGCATCAAGCGGATTGGTTGGCCTTTTTGCTACACGGAAGATTGGGAATTAGCGACTATCACAATGCTCTGAAATTGGGTTACGATGTTGCCAATTTGTGTTATCCCAATTGGCTGACAGAGGGAATTGCGGGTGTTTCTGGGTCGATCGCCCCTATATTACCCCAAGTTGTCGCACCGGGAACGCCGATCGGGCCAGTGACAGCAGAAATAGGCGATCGATTTGGCTTTCCCCGCGACTGTATCGTTTGTGCTGGCACTACCGATAGCATAGCAGCATTTTTAGCTAGCGGTGTCAATTCTCCGGGGGAAGCAGTAACTTCTCTCGGTTCAACTTTAGCCCTCAAACTGTTAAGTTATACCCGTGTAGATGATGCCACCTACGGAATTTATAGTCATCGTTTCACCTCCCCTTCACAAGGGAGGGCTGGGGGGGTGTTGTGGTTAGTGGGAGGCGCTTCTAATACCGGAGGTGCTGTGCTGCGTCACTTTTTTACTGATAGTGAATTGGACAATTATAGCCAACAAATTGACCCCCATCGACCGAGTTTCCTGGATTATTATCCATTGTTAAAAAAAGGCGATCGTTTTCCCAATAATGACCCAAATTTGCTCCCTAGATTAGAACCTCGTCCTGCTGATGCTGTGGAGTTTTTACATGGTTTGCTAGAAAGTATAGCCCGGATTGAATCGCGGGGATATGAATTATTGCAGCAGTTTGGTGCCACTCCTTTGACAAAGGTTTATAGTGCAGGTGGTGGGGCAAAAAATCAGGTTTGGAGTGAGATCAGAAAGCGTTATTTGAAAGTTCCTGTGGTAACTCCGGTTCATACTGATGCTGCTTATGGAAGTGCATTATTGGCAATGACAGTTGACTGTTGACGGTTGACAGTTGACAGTTGACAGTTGATAGTTGACAGTTGACAGTTGACAGTTTGAACAATACCGATGCAACCGAAAACGATAATACCCTTCGACTACGCTCAGGGTAATCATTGCGGTTCCTGAGCGTAGTCGAAGGGTCGAAGGGTCTTCTTCCTTCTATCCTTTACATCCGTTACATCCGTTACAAAATCCGTTGCCGAACTTCCTTCTACTTATAAATCTTCTGAATAGTCCGATCGCACTTAAGTTCAATTGCCAAATCCACTCTAGCCCCACTAGCAACTATGGACTTAATAAATAACTCTGGATGCAGCGCTTTCCAAAAATATTCCACAAACTGATTAATTTCCAACTCAGTCATTCCTGACTTCCCCCTCGCCATCATTTCCTGTTCCGCTTGATTGCGCCAAATTTTAGAAACACGATAATCTTGGGGATACAAAACTATCAATCGATCCAAGCGATTCCACAGCGGTACATAATCCGATAGTTTAGCATTCATATCACGAGCAAACAGTCGATCGCCCTCTGTGCAAATTGGAAACGGCGCACCCTCCAAAAACTGATTCAATTGTAGCTCATCCACCGGCTCTACACCCACAAACCAGCCTTCAAACAGTACAATATCCACATCAGAAACATTTTCAGGGGAAATTCTATCTCCGGCCCCCCCCCAAGCAGACTTATCAAATCGGGGGATTTTGATATTTTTAACTGATGCTAATTCTTCTTTCCGATTGGAACGCAACTGATCCAAAACAGAAATGCCCAATTCAATATCGTGAGTTCCAGGTGGTCCCCGCCAAATCAACCGTGGGTCTTCTTTTTGGAGTTTGAGGCGATCGGCATAAGTCTTGTAAAGGTCATCCAAAGAAAGGCTGACAGTAGAATAGCCCAATTTCGCCAAAATCAGCCGTAAAACCTCAGATAAAGTTGTTTTCCCCGTTCCTTGCCCTCCCAAAATCCCTTGAATTAAAGGACGTTTTAAACTTTGTGTTTCAGACGACAATTTCATAGCCAACGGCAGCCAAAGAACCCACAAATTTTCCATAAAATTAGTTGACTTTGCGGAAAAAGTATGTAATAAATTAATAACAGAAAAGAATAAATCGGCTTTGTGGCGAACAACCTCAGCCGCATTTTCGGGAGTAATGCCAAAAGCAGGCGATCGCCAATCATCAGCAAGTTCCCACAGCGCTAACTGCTCGAAATCACGTTGGATCGGGCAATTTCCAGCTCTCCATCCTTCTAAAATTTCCACAAGCGTTAAAGTCATAGCAACCTATTCTCAAAACTCACAGCTTTTTAACTCAAAAATGATATTTGAACCTTGTCGGTAATTAGGAAGTTTTTAATTCCTAAAACCATCGATATTATTTTGTTGTGCTTCTTCCTTCTTCCAGAATTTCCCCCATCCCCCCTTGGGGGGGCTAGGGGAGCTAGGGGGGTAATATCAAATCCGGTAACATCGTCCTGTATTCATCTCTCTTATCTCCCTCTGTGTTCTCTGCGTTCTAGTAAGGTTAAATCATTCCGATGCAGCCGGAAACGATATAACTTATTCCTGAATTTCCTCCATCCCCCCTTGGGGGGGGTAGGGGGGGTCGGACGTTACTTATTCCTGAATTTCCTCCATCCCCCCTTGGGGGGGGCTAGGGGGGGGGTAGGGGGTCACTAATTCCTTCTCAAGAACCCAGCTTGAAAGCTTCCACAAATAAATTGTAAATCACACCAATTTTCAGAGCATTGAGCAAATCCACCCACAGAGAACGCACCGCAGGCTGATTGCCACTATAAACAAATCGGTTAAGCAATTCAGTCAAAAACACCAACCAAGCAGCAGCGACAATATCCCAATCAGCAGATTGTCCCGCAATTGTAGAAATAGCTGTTCCCAAAAAATTTCCGAATAGCAGAGTAATGATAAACAGCGAAATCCGTCGCCAAGGATTACTCACCCAGCGTCCGAATTGCTGAGCGAGAACATCAATAAATCTATTTATTCGGGTATTCTGCATAAAAAACAGTAATTACTATGTGCCACCTATTTTTAAATCATAAAA
>NZ_JAHRFC010000156.1:0-6512 GCF_020883015.1 Microcoleus sp. CAWBG640 | reverse complement strand
ACGGCAAACGTATCTGTGACTCGTTCCCCACCACTGCGAGCTAAAATTTCAAGTGGATCGTCCCCACCATCGGGAAGATCCAGCCATTCGATAAAACTGGAATAATCGGGACGCGATCGCGACATAACCCGATTCGCAAATACGGGAAATAAATAAGTTGACGTATAAACCTCATTTAAGCGTGGAAACGAAAGCAACGGTGTAAAAGCACATTTCTCTTCGGCTTCTTTTACACCTTGGGTATAAACAAATTGATAGATATTCTTATCAAAGGTTAATCGACCGATCGTAAACCAATTAGGACTGATGGGGTCTTTCCAAGCTAAGAATAGTGTTTTTGGTGTTTTCAAAGTAGTGCTTCTCTCAAAGTAAGTAACCGATGTTTGTTGATTTCAAGAATCGCCAGAGCAAAATTGCTAGCTTCGGGGGAGATGCGCGATGAATTGATGCGATTAAAAATATTTAAAATATCGGCTGGTGAAATATTTTCGGCTCTCTCGTAATTATGGTGATAAGTAATGATTATGAGCTAGCAAAATCTAGGGTTTCAGCTTTCCTTATTCAGGAATTTAGTATTATTTGCTACATTTTACACCCAACATCCGAGAGAGCCCCTCAATCTATATTAAAGCCGGTTTCTCGACTCCTTGGCTCTTGCATCCCCACACAGATGTACAATGGTGAGACCGAATTCCCTAACGACCACCGTGATTGACCGCTACACTCTGCCCGAAATGGGCAACATCTGGACTGAAACCGCCAAACTCAAAACCTGGCTACAAGTAGAAATTGCTGTCTGCGAAGCTCAAGCCGAACTCGGCTACATCCCCGCCGCCGCAGTCACAGAAATTAAAGCTAAGGCTAATTTTGACCCCAAACGAGTCCTCGAAATTGAAGCCGAAGTCCGCCATGACATGATTGCCTTCTTGACAAATGTCAACGAATATGTAGGCGATGCCGGCCGCTACATTCACCTTGGTTTAACCAGTTCCGATGTGCTCGATACCGCTTTGGCGCTGCAATTAGTCGCCAGCGTCAATATTTTGTTAGAACGTGTCGAAGATTTGAGCCAAGCTATTCGCTATCAGGCCCAACAACACCGCTATACTGTGATGGTTGGCCGATCGCACGGAATTCACGCCGAACCCATCACCTTTGGCTTTAAACTAGCAGGATGGCTGGCCGAAGTCTTTCGCAACCGCGCCCGATTAGTCAATTTGCGATCGTCCATTGCAGTCGGCAAAATCTCCGGTGCTGTCGGCACCTATGCTAATATTGACCCGCGAATTGAAGCGATCGCCTGTCAAAACCTCGGACTCGAACCCGATTGTGCATCGACTCAAGTCATTTCGCGCGATCGACACGCCGAATACGTCCAAACCTTAGCACTGTTAGCAGCATCGATCGAGCGTTTTGCAGTGGAAATTCGCAACCTGCAACGCACCGACGTGCTCGAAGTCGAAGAATTCTTTTCCAAAGGGCAAAAAGGCTCCTCCGCCATGCCCCACAAACGCAACCCGATTCGATCCGAAAGACTCACAGGAATGGCAAGAATTGTCCGCGCCAACGCCGTCGCAGCCTTAGAAAACGTGGCGCTTTGGCACGAAAGAGACATTTCTCACAGTTCCGTAGAACGGATGATTTTGCCAGACAGTTCCACTGTCACCCACTTCATGTTAGTGGAAACCACAGACTTAGTGAAAAACCTGCTAGTCTATCCCGAAAACATGAAGCAAAACATGAATGTTTACGGCGGAGTTATCTTTAGTCAGCGCGTCATGTTAGCTTTAGTAGAAAAAGGCACGAGTCGCGAAGAAGCATACAAAATTGTGCAATCTTGCGCTCACGAAGTTTGGAACAAACCGGGTGGCAATTTCTACAATTTGATTGCTAAGGACGAGCGGGTTACTGCTAAGATGACTAGCAAAGAAATTGATGATTGTTTCGATCCGCAGTATCAATTGAGGCATTTAGATTTAGTGTATCAGCGCTTGGGAATTTGAAGAGATATTGATGCTAATTTTTCCTAAAATTTATCGCCATTCACCCTGAAGCATATAAGTTGGGATTTTAAATCGTATTTTATGGCGATTCTGCGGCCAGCATAGCCGCTTTTTTTTGTATAATGTTAGTATTAAAAAGTTATGACGTTAAGTGCGAGCGAGTTTAAAATGCCATTGAGCGAACTTTACGAAGGAGTTAGTGTTGAGATGAATGATGACTAATATGAAATCGGGAAGACGCAACTCTTTTGCAGATTACAAACCGGATGCACACAACTGGATAACTTTGATGACCGGAGAATACTATCCAGATATATTACAAGAGGCTTGCCAACTTTACGAACCAGTTTTAGTAATGTTTGGACAATTACTCACGACTTCTGAATCATCAGTGCGCCTATTTATACAGATTTCAGAGGTTCCTAGCACATGGATGCGAGTTCAACTTCTCAGGGTGTTTCGCAAGTATGTTAGCCCTGAGATTCCAGTTGAAATGCTCAGAAGAAAAAAAAAGACAACGGATATTTGCAACCAGTTTGGAAGTCGTTTTTTATTCTATTTTATAGTAAATCAGATAATTATATCTGGAATCGTCCAGTTGAAGAATGGACGGATAAGCGCGCCAACAAAGAATATGAATACATTGAAAAAGAAACTGGGAGGCGATATAAAAAGGTTCCAATTCATGCACCGGGAGTCCGAAATGGCGAAACTGGCAAGTCTTGGAGAGGGATGAATCCGCCACCGGGAAAACATTGGCAGTTTGCACCTCAAACACTAGATGAGATGGATGCTAGAGGGGAAATATATTGGTCTGCGACTGGAAATCCCCGTCGCAAGATATATTTGGATAGTAGTAGTGGGATTCCCGTACAAGATATTTGGCTTGAGTTCCGCGATGCTCACAATCAAAATATTGAAATTACAGGTTATCCAACTGAGAAAAACCGCGATCTACTTAGTAGAATTATTCGAGCTTCATCAAATCCTGATGATTTAGTGATGGATTGCTTTGCTGGTTCAGGTACGACTTTGAGTGTTGCTTCGGAGTTTGGGAGGAAGTGGATAGGAATTGATAATAGTTCCGAGGCGATAGCAACTACTTTGCGCCGTTTTGCTAAGGGTTGTGAACGCATGGGCGCTTTTGTCAGCCAGCGAACATCCCCACACGAGAATACATCAAATGACGAGTCTCGACAATTATCGCTTTTTAACTTAGATGAATGTCGGTTTAAGGCTGAGTCTCTACCTGAAAAAAGCGAGATAGTTAATAACTTTGCTCTTTATGCAACTGATTCCTTTGCTGGGGAACTAGAAGATATTGTGAAGCAATGGATAGAATGGCAGTAGCAGCGTAGAAAAGAATTCACGTTATGGCACCACATCCCACACATTAGATCGACTTATCATAAAATTTACCGCCATTCACCCTGAAGCGTAAACGCCGCCCAATAATAAGGAGAACTCCATTTTTCCTGCTTCCATAGTTCCAATTGCGCGGCCCTCAATGCTGCCGCTGGCGTTAACCCTTTTTTCAGCATTCCCTGATAGAAATTCGACATTAACTTAGCCGTTCCTTCATCGTCCACACTCCACAAACTAACCACCACTCGCTGAGCGCCTGCATACATAAATCCCCGCGTCAATCCCACCATGCCCTCGCCTTGAATGTTCTGCCCCAATCCGGTTTGACACGCACTTAAAACCACTAAATTTGCTGCTAATTTCAGATTGAAAATATCTGTCAACCGCAGGAATCCGTTTAAGGGATTACCTTTTTCATCTACTAGCGATAAGATGATTCCCGACAGTTCCGGGTGAGTGCTATTGACTAAACCGTGAGTGGCAAAATGAATGATTTTATATTGGCTTAAATTAGGGCTGGTGGCTGTGGCGCGACTGGCTGCAAAATCAAAGGATTGGGCGATCGAATTGGCCGGAACTAACGCTTGAATGATTTGAGCTTCTTGGCGAGTGAATTTTAAACGGTTAAACTGTCCGCTATTATCGCCTCTGGAGCGACTTAAACCGGGATTTGCTGATTCTACCGCTTGCTCAGTGGTGGCTGAAGAAGCGTTTTTAATTCGTTCATCGTTACCGCTAAAAACTGGATCGGCGAGAATCGCTAAAGTCCGAGTAGGGGCTGGCCGGTCTGCGTAGTTTTGTCTTAAGATTCCTAATGTGGAAGCCGAAGGCAGGAGTACGATTTCATGGTCTACTATTAAAGGCGGATTCCCATTTTCACCGGATTTTCCGGGGAGCGAAAGGGCGGCAAAGGGGAGATAATTGAGAACGCCATCGCCAACAATGAGCAGGCGCTTTTGACCGAGTTGGGCAGCAACGGGCTGTAAAATAATTTGACTGATAGCATCGTTGGCTTTGGCGACTTGATTGGGGTTGTCTCGGGAACTTGGAGCGGTGACAGCAGTGCGAAAGTTTTTGGCAATTGTCTCGATGTCGGCAGCTTTTGGTAATTCATAACTGGTGATGCTGGTTTTGGTGAGGGCCCAGAGATAGCTGCGCTCTTTCCCTAAAGAATACTGAAGTAAAATTGTATTCTCATCGAGGATTTGTTGTTGAATTTGTGCAAGCGTTAGGGGTTGCGGTTGGGTGAGGGCGGCGTAACGGGGGCTGGTGGCGCGGATTTGGGCTTGAATGTCCTGATATTGAGTTAGTAGATTTTGGCGCTGCTGTTCTAATTCTGCTTTTTCTGCGGGAGTGTGGTTTGGGCGATTGAGAACTTCGATTCGCTGTTTTTCAAGGGCATCAAGTTGCTGTTGTAAATTGCGTTCTTTTTGCAGTAAATCTGGGGCGACACCTTGGCGAATATCGGCGTTTGCTTCTTGAAGAAGTTCGATGAGGCTGCGGGCGCGGGAACGTTCGCTGGCTTCAAAGGCTTTGGTATCATAACCAGATTTGGGTTGCGTTTTGTGCAGTTGCATTAACAGGTCAATGTAGAACTGGTAATAGTCCTGCACGGTGGCAAAGTATGAGGTGCGGAGTTCTAGGCTGGCAATTTTGGTGCGGAGGCTTTCAATAATTTTGAGGGAGGATTCAATGTCAGTGAGGGCTTCAGTAAGATTGCCTTGAACACGTTTGGCAGCAGCAATTCTGTAAAGGGTCATAGCTTCGCTAACGCGATCGCCCACAGCCCGACTCAGGGGAAGGGACTGGCTGTAATACTCTAGCTCTTTCTGTAGCTCTCGCAATTTTGAGTAGGCTTGGCCGATGTTGCTGAGGGTGCGACCTTCCATACCGCGATTGCCCACAGCCCGACTCAGGAGAAGGGACTCGCTGTAATAATCTAGGGCTTTCTGTAGCTCTCCCAATTTTGAGTAGGCAGTGCCCATGTTGTTGAGGGTGGTAGCTTCGCCACCGCGATCGCCTACTGCCCGTGTCAGGGGAAGGGACTGGTTGTAATACTCTAGGGCTTTCTGTTTTTCTCCCAAATGTGAGTAGACTACGCCGATGTTGCTGAGGGTGGTAGCTTCCTGTCTGCGATCGCCTACTGCCCGACTCAAGGGAAGGGACTGGCTGTAATACTCTAGGGCTTTCTGTTTTTCTCCCAATGCTGAGTAGACATTGCCGATGCTGATGAGGGTGCCTGCTTCGCCGCCGCGATCGCCCACTGCCCGAAACAGGGGAAGGGACTGGCTGTAATACTCTAGCGCTTTCTGGTTCTCTCCCAAATCATCGTAGACTTGGCCGATGTTGTGGAGGGTGGTAGCTTCCCCACTGCGATCGCCCGCTTCTCGACTCAGGGGAAGGGACTGCCTGTAATACTCTAGCGCTTTCTGTTTTTCTCCCAAATGTGAGTAGACTTGGCCGATGCTGGTGAGGGTGATAGCTTCCTGTGTGCGATAGCCTACTGCGCGACTCAAAGGAAGGGACTGGCTGTAATACTCTAGCGCTTTCTGTTTCTCTCCCAAATCTGAGTAGACATTGCCGATATTGGTGAGGGTGATAGCTTCCTGTGTGCGATCGCCCGCTTCTCGACTCAGGGGAAGGGACTGGTTGTAATACTCTAGCGCTTTCTGTTTTTCTCCCAAATGTGAGTAGAGTAAGCCGATGCTGGTGAGGGTGATAGCTTCCTGTCTGCGATTGCCCACTGCGCGACTCAGGGGAAGGGATTGGCTGTAATACTCTAGTGCTTTCTGTTTCTCTCCCAAATCTGAGTAGACTTGGCCGATGTTGTTGAGGGTGATAGCTTCCTGTCTGCGATCGCCTACTGCCCGTGTCAGGGGAAGGGACTGGTTGTAATACTCTAGGCCTTTCTGTTTTTCTCCCAATGCTGCGTAGACTACGCCGATGTTGCTGAGGGTGGTAGCTTCCCCCCTGCGATTGCCTACTGCCCGAAACAGGGGAAGGGACTGGCTGTAATACTCTAGTGCTTTCTGTTTCTCTCCCAAATCTGAGTAGAGTAAGCCGATGTTGTTGAGGGTGATAGCTTCCCCCTTGCGATTGCCCACTGCGCGACTCAGGGGAAGGGATTGGCTGTAATACTCTAGT
>NZ_JAHRFC010000155.1:0-6522 GCF_020883015.1 Microcoleus sp. CAWBG640 | reverse complement strand
ACCGAGATTGCCTGTGGAGTAGACAAACCCTCAGAAGTCATTCTGAGACTACGCTGAAACAGGAAATAAGCATCAGAGTAAAAACATCTAACGGTGTCTAACTTTGTCTAAGTCTTATAGAGCGGAAAGCTCATCAAGTTCCTAGAGGTACTTGGATCATTGCTGGTATATTCATTGCTCGATTCATCTTTATGGCAGTGAGGTTTCATCAATGACTTTGAAAGCGTTTCGCAGTGCAATTTTAGATTTTGTTGACGATCCTTTTTATGTGTCTGAATCGGAGAGTGTTCGCTATATTCCAGACGGATTACTGGTTTTAGAACAGGGCAAGGTCAAAGAGCTTGGTGATTATGAGTTACTAAAAGAGCAGTATGTTGGGATTGCCATTGAGTCTTATCCCGATCGTCTCCTCTTGCCTGGATTCATCGATCTACATATTCATTTTCCTCAAACTGGAATTATTGGGGCCTATGGAGAACAACTCTTAGAATGGCTAGAGAAATATATTTTTCCCACCGAGCATAAATTCAAAGATAAAGCTTATTGCGATCGCGTGGCGCCAATTTTTATCGACCAATTATTACGCAATGGTACGACAACTGCCGTTGTACTAGGAGCTGTATTTCCAGAATCAGTAGATTCATTGTTTGAGGAATGCGATCGCAGAAATCTTCGCACGATCGTAGGTAAAGTGATGATGGATCGCCATGCTCCCGATTTTCTCTGTGATACAGCCGAGTCGTCTTACTACCAGAGCAGAGCGCTCATCGAAAAATGGCACGGCAAAAATCGCTTGCTCTATGCTGTCACGCCCCGATTTGCACCAACTTCAACCCCCCAACAACTAACCTACGCCCGCCAGCTTTTAAGCGAATTTCCAGACACCTATTTGCATACGCACCTCTCTGAGAACATGAAGGAAGTGGAATGGGTGCAACAACTGTTTCCAGACAGTCAGGGCTATCTGGATGTTTACGATCGATTTGGCTTGGTGGGAGAGCGCTCCATCTTTGCCCATTGCGTTCAATTAACCGATGCTGAATTCGATCGACTGGCTCAGGCAAAAGCCGCGATTGCATTCTGTCCAACTTCTAATTTGTTCTTGGGCAGCGGATTGTTTAATATCGAGCAAGCAACCGCCAAGCACGCACCAATTAAGCTTGGTTTAGCCACCGATGTCGGAGCTGGAACCAGTTTTTCATTGTTGCAAACTGCCAGTGAAGCTTACAAAGTAGCTCAACTTCAGCAGCAAAAGCTTTCACCGTTTCAAGCCATGTTCCTAGCCACACTCGGTGGAGCAAGAGCGCTAAAGCTGGAAGATAAAATCGGCAACTTTGATGTAGGTAAAGAAGCAGACTTTGTGATTCTCAATCCACGAGCAACTCCAGTTATGGCGTTTAGAAACGAGCAAAACAATGAGCAGATGACACCAATCACCATAGAAGAATTAGGGGAGCAGCTATTCAGTACGATCGTCTTAGGCGACGACCGAACAATTGTAGCAACCTATGTTATGGGTGAACTTGTCCATGCTCAATAATATCAAATCCTCTCTTCTCTCCCTCTGTGTCCTCTGTGTTCTCTGTGGTTAAATCATTCCTATACAACGCTCAACAATATAAACGGAAAAAATGCGACTCGGTGACTATTTTAAATATCAGTCCTGTCATTCACAAAAAATCCTCAGTCTTGATGTAAAGACTGAGGTCTGATACCAAATCCGGGTTAAAAACCCCCTTTATTTCTTAGTCCGCGGAGGCGGACTTCGTTTTTGTAGTAGCGGTTTCAACCGCCGAATCATAGAGGGGGTAACAAGGCAGGATTTGGTCTGATAGCGACAGGTTTAAACCCGTCAGCTATACTCTATTACTATTTGACAGATACCTTTGCGCCCACAGCTTCAAGCTGTTTCTTCATTTCTTCAGCAGCTTCCTTAGCAATAGCTTCCTTAACTGCTTTCGGTGCGGCTTCTACCAAGTCTTTCGCTTCTTTCAAGCCCAAACCGGTAATCGCGCGGACTTCTTTGAGGATGGCAATTTTCTTGTCAGCAGGAACTTCTTCCAACATGACAGTAAACTCGGTTTGCTCTTCTACTTCTTCAGCAGCGGCTCCACCACCCATACCAGGCATCATCATCATGCCACCGACAGGAGCAGCAGCGCTCACGCCGAAAGCTTCTTCGATTTGCTTCACCAACTCAGATGCTTCGAGCAAAGTCAAAGACTTAAGTTTTTCCAAGATTTCATCAGTTGCAGTAGACATTTGTTGAACTCCTAATTCGATTTGATTAATTGTCAGTTGTTAGTTGTCAGTTGTCAGTTGTGAATTTTAAGTTCAAGATTTATTAATTCAAAACTCAAAATTCAAAACCAAAACTATTTAAGCAGATACGCTTTCAGCTTCTGCTTCAGGTTGTGCTTCTGCTTCAGCTTCTGCTTCAGGTTGTGCTTCTACTTCTGCTGAATCGCCGTCTTTTTCAGCATAAGCTTTGAGACCGCGAGCGATCGAAGTAGGAACTTGATTGATACCCACAGCCAGCTTGGTAGCCACACCGTTGAGAGCACCAGCAATTTGAGCCATGAGTTGTTCTTTCGACGGCAAATCGGCTAATGCCTTAACATCAGCTTCTTTCAGTACCCGTCCTTCCATCACGCCGCCGCGAAGTTCAGTCTTTTTCGAGACTTTTTGGAATTCTTGGTAAGCTTTAATCGCGCCGCCGATATCTTCTTGCACGAACAGAAACGCTGACGTACCAGTCAGCAATTCCTGCATCGGCTGCCAGGTTTTGTCGCCTTCAACCGCAATTCGCATCAGCGTGTTTTTTGCCACTTGGCAACTGCTGCCTTTCGGACGCAAACGCCGACGCAAATCTGTGATTTCAGCCACAGTTAAACCTTTGTAGTCGATCGCGATTACCAGTTGAGATTCGCTCAAGGTTTGCTTGAGGTCTGCAATAATCTCATTTTTTACTGCTAAACTTTTGCCCATACTTATTTCACCTCCTTTAAGGATGATCGAAAACTGACAATCAAAAACCCCGACCTGGGAGCCGGGGCAGAGAATTAAAAATTAAGAATAAAGAATTAAAAATAGTCACTTTTAAATCTTTCTATCCTGAGTTTTTAGTTCTTCAGCCTCGGCAGGAAATTAAGCGCGATCTGCACCTGCGGTCTTCAGCTTATTGATTTTGGATTAGGCTTTGACGAGAGAACACAGAAATTAGTATTCTTTCTAGCCAGCATCAAGTTTAGTATCACGCAGGACGCTGATATCGACTTCGATCGACGGGCCCATTGTTGCGGATACATACAAACTCCGCCAGTAGCGACCTTTTGCACCAGAAGGACGGTTGCGGTCAACAGTTTCTTGCAAAGCATGAAGGTTAACCAGCAAATCTTCTGCTGAAAAAGCAGCCTTGCCAAACATAACATGAACGATGCCGGTTTTATCGGCACGGAATTCCATCTTACCACCTTTGAACTCGTTGATCGCCTGAGCAACGTCAGCAGTCACCGTGCCGCCTTTGGGAGAAGGCATCAAACCGCGAGGGCCAAGCAATCGACCCAATTTTGCCACCAAGGGCATCACGTCTGGAGTCGCAATGAGGCAATCAAAATCCATCATGCCTTTCTGAATTTCCTCGATCAACTCTTCAGAACCAGCAATATCTGCACCAGCATTCAGGGCTTCTTTAACTTTTTCGCCCTTAGCAATCACCGCAACTCTGACTACTTGACCAGTTCCTTTGGGTAACGACACAGTTGTCCGCAACTGCTGGTCAGTATATTTTGGGTCAATTCCTAGACGGATGTGAGCTTCAGCCGACTCAGCAAACTTGGCTGTAGCTGTTTCTTTCAAAAGTTCCAGAGCTTCTAGTGGTAGATAGGCTCTTTCTTCAACTTTCTTTTGCAGTTCTTGCAGTCTTCGCGATACTTTCTTGACCATTTTGATTTTTTGGGGTATGTCGATTGTAGATTGTAGATTTTAGATTTTAGATTGAACTTGTCAGCCAATCCGATATCTAAAATTTGTTCGATTCCTAGCGAAGCTTTGCTTCTCCCCCTGAATCGAACGATTTTGGATTTTAGATTTTGGATTAAAGAATTGAAGATTTTACCTTCACAATCAGGAATTACTGACCCTTCGACTACGCTCAGGGAACTGCAACTGTCAACTGTCAACTATCAACTTACCCTTCGACTACGCTCAGGGAACTGCAACTGTCAACTGTCAACTGTCACCTGACCCTTCGACTACGCTCAGGGAACTGCAACTGTCAACTGTCAACTATCAACTGACCCTTCGACTACGCTCAGGGAACTGCAACTGTCAACTGTCAACTGTCAACTGACTTCAATCCGCGATCGCCACGCCCATATTCTTAGCCGTTCCAGCCACAATTTTCATGGCCGCCTCAACATCATTAGCGTTAAGGTCAGGCATTTTTGTTTCCGCAATTTCTCGCAGTTGAGCTTGGGTAATCTTGCCTACTTGCTTGCGATTAGGTTCTCCCGAACCTTTTGCAATGCCAGCCGCTTTTTGAATCAAAACCGACGCCGGCGGGGTTTTGAGAATAAACGTAAAACTGCGGTCTTCAAAAACCGAAATTTCTACTGGAACCACTAGACCCGCTTGGTCTGCGGTTCTAGCATTGTACTCCTTGCAAAACATCATGATATTGACGCCATGCTGACCCAAGGCCGGGCCGATGGGAGGAGCTGGGTTGGCTTTTCCCGCCGTAATCGCCAACTTAATTACTGCAACAACTTTCTTTGCCATTAGTTAGTTCTGTTTCTGAACCTGATTGAACTCTAATTCTACAGGCGTATCGCGCCCAAAAATCGAGAGTAAAACTTTGAGCTTGTTCCGTTCCGGGCTAACTTCAATCACATCACCTTCAAAATCCTTAAATGGCCCGGAAAGTACCACAACGTGGTCTCCTGTTGCCATCGATACTTTGACAACTGGTTCTGATTCCTGAGCATTTCTGAAGATCCGTTCTACTTCTGAGTGACTCAGAGGTAGCGGTTTGACGTGACCCCTGCCGCGCCCGTAGCGGCGTTTTTGTTCTGCCCCGACAAAGTTAATTACGTTCGGGGTATTTTTGATCACCTGCCACGTATCCTCGTCCATAAACATACGGATGAGTACATAGCCGGGAAAGATTTTTTCGTCTGACTGCCGTCTGGAACCGTCTTTACCGACTTTGATCGCCGGAGTTTGCGGAATTTCCACTTGAACAATGCGATCGGCAACATCCAAAGTTTGAATCCGCTGCTGTAAGTTTGCCTTCACCCGCTTTTCACAGCCGGAAGCAACCTGAACAGCATACCAGCGAGCCACGATCGCCGGAACCTCTGGCGAGCCTTTTTCTGCGGTGGTTTCTGTGGAATACTCAGATTCTTCTGATGCAAAAGTCATGGTCCAAACACCTTTGCTGCGCCCCAGTTAAAGAAGTTATCCACCAAGTAGATCAGGCTTGCTGAGAGGATTACCATCAAGAGCACTGCCAAAGACTCACTGATTAGCTGCTGCCGACTCGGCCAAACCACCTTATCGAGTTCTTCTCTCGTTTCCTTAAAAAAACCCGCAGGGTCAAACCCAGGCGCTGTTATTTCTTGAGTTTCTTGAGCTTCGTCTTTTTTTGCCACAATTGAATCCCCCTTGCGATTTCAGATTTTAGATTTTAGATTTTAGATTGTGTCAGTGGCGATCGGGTCTCAGATTTTTTGACACTAACCACTTAGCCCAATTTCCATCTCAAATCTAAAGCAACCACTTGACAAGCCAAATCTATCTGAGCTTGACATTCCCCGACAATCAGGCGCGGGGATTCTTGGTTCAACGAAACCACTTAACCTAGATTCCTGCCGTCATCTAGACTAGACGTGGGATTCTCCCCAAGCGTTAATTCGGGTCTGCCCTACCCTATTTGCATTGCTGCAAGTCCTGATTTTTGCGAACCGCCCACAAAAATTAATTCTACCCAAAAGCTTGAGATTTCCGCTGTTACCAGCTAATAATCCGGGCGCTTTCGGGCAGAATTTAAGTTTTGGTGATTCAGCGCGCCCTGGAGGACTTGAACCCCCGACATCAGGTTTTGGAGACCTGCGTTCTACCAACTGAACTAAGAGCGCACAGGTGAGGTTGCGAATATTTGCTTAACCTCTAGAATTTTATTCTAACACAGTGCGCTCGTAAATTGGAAACTTTTTTTTAAAATTTAGCAATTTCCAATTTCTGAATGGGGAATAGCCTGAGTGCATTCCTAAAGAGAGCGATCGAAGCGCTGTTTGACGCGGGTAGCTTTGCCCACCCGATCGCGCAGGTAGTACAGCTTGGCTCTGCGGACTTTCCCCCGTCGCATCACTTGGATCGTGGCAATCCGGGGCGAGTGAATCAAAAACACCCGTTCTACACCCACACCCTGAAATACACGGCGCACAGTAATAGTTTCATTAATTCCGCCGTTACGCATGGCAATCACAGTGCCTTCGTAGGGCTGAACCCGTTCTTTATTGC
>NZ_JAHRFC010000154.1:0-6536 GCF_020883015.1 Microcoleus sp. CAWBG640 | reverse complement strand
GGTAGTTCTTGTTGACCAACCGTTGAAACCCTTATTAAAGCGTTGGTTTCGGGAGTTGAGCCCCTTAAAGGGCTCAACTCCCGAAACCAAGCGGGGGAAGGGATTGGAATTATTGGAGATGTCTATTAATGAAACATACGAGCAATCCTTGGCGGTGATTTTTTTTGCCATCATTCCACCGGATTAGTTCGGTATTTGCAGTTGTCCGCCGTGGTGCATCGGCAATTTTTTCTAATGTACTTTCCCCTGGATTGAGGGATGATTCTACGGGAATACTTATTTTCTCGACTTCTCCGGTTCGTTTGCCAAATTCATTAACTTTGTGATTATGAAGGACAAAGTTTTTGATATAAATGCGCTGATTGGAAATATTAGTCAGCCTTAACATTCCCTGTTTGACTGTTTCTACTCGCAGCACGTAGGTAGGTGGAATGAAAGCAGCAAGAGATACAGAGGCGATCGCCATTCCTGTCAAAAGTGATAAGATATTTTTCATATTATAATACTTAAACTCTGATTTTGAGTCTTTATTTTACTACAGTATTAACCATTCAAAAAGTCACCCGGCGGTTGAAACCGCGTCTATACAAACAAAGTCCGCCTCCGCGGACTAAGAAGATCCAGATCGAGAATCTGGCAAATCTCCCAGCAGACGTTGTGCTAATTCTAAAAATTGTTCGGCTTGGGCGATTAATTGATTAGCCTCATCTTCGGGAATGGCTGATATTTATGCTCCGGAGATCCCCCTAAATCCCCACCCCCCCCTACCCCCCAAGGGGGGAAGGGGGACTTTGATCCGATTCTTGTCCCCCCCTTTTTAAGGGGGGATCGTCTTAAGTAAACCGTATTGACTAATAACCTAGCTGCCCGTAAGCTTTCACCTGCTTTTGTTAAAAGAGCAATTTGTTCTGGTATCAAATCAATACTCCTTCTCTACGAACATTTAGAAAGAAAGTCCGACAGGGGTTTAAACCCCTGTCTCATAGCTGAAGTCAGTTGAAACTGACTGAAGATTTGCCCCAAATTAAGACATATAAACCAACTCTTCAGTCCTCTTTGAGAGGACTTTCGCTATGAGACAGGGGTTTAAACCCCTGTCGGACTATTGGTTTGACCTGATTGTTGACACCTATGGGCAGTGCCGTCTCCTCCGTTTATATCATTTCAACCAATCACTTTTTTAATCAAATCTAACTTGCCCTGATAAGGAGCATATCTCCATTTCAATTCCAGCCAAAAAAACTTTTGTAACACGCTTTTGTAATGGGAAAAAGTATCAAAACTTGCTTTCCCGTGATAACTCCCGATGCCGCTTTCTCCAACTCCGCCAAAGGGCAAGGTTGTTACTCCCACTTGCATTACTGTGTCGTTGATACAAACTCCCCCAGAAGAAGTTTCCCGCAGAACTCGTTCTTGTTTCTGCTTATCCTTGGAAAAGAAATATAAAGCTAAAGGTTTGGGGCGGGCGTTGATTTGGGCGATCGCCTCTGATAAATCATCATACTCCAACACTGGCAAAATCGGCCCGAAAATCTCATCTTCCATCACCGGCGAATCCCAGGAAACTTGATCTAAAACCGTCGGTGCAATATATCTATCTTCCGGTTTCACTTCCCCGCCGATGACAATTTCTCCATCTTTGATGAACGCACTCAAACGTTCTAATTGCCGCTGATTGATGATTCTGCAATAGTCGGGACTTGTTTGCGGGTCGTTGCCGTATAATTCAAGAATCGATGCTTTAATTGCTGGCATCAAATCTGGCTTGATTTTGCGATCGACTAACAGGTAATCTGGAGCGATACAGGTTTGACCAGCGTTGATAAATTTGCCCCACGCAATCCGTTTGGCAGTGTATTCTAGCTGCACGTCTGAGTCTACAATGCAAGGACTTTTCCCACCTAATTCTAAGGTGACGGGAGTCAGGTGTTTGGCGGCGGCTTCCATCACGATTCTACCAATTTTTGTACCTCCTGTAAAGAAGATATGGTCGAATTTTTCAGATAACAATTGTTGGCTAATTTCTACACCACCTTCGATGGCGGCTATGTAAGCTGGATCGAAGGTTTTAGCAATCATGTCAGCAACAACTGCTGAGGTATGTGAGGCGATTTCTGAGGGTTTGAGGATGGCACAGTTGCCCGCGGCGATCGCCCCTACTAAGGGTGATATCATTAACTGAAAGGGATAGTTCCAAGGTCCGATGATTAAAACTACGCCTAAAGGTTCGGGAAAAATGCGGGCTGAGGCGGGGAATTGGTCGATCGATGTTGGCACTTTTCTGGGCTTTACCCAAGATTTCAGATTTTTGATGGCATACTTAACTTCAGCGATCGATGCGATTTCAAAGTAAGCCTCGAATTCCGGCCGATTTAGGTCAGCATTGACAGCATCCACTATTCGTGATTGATTAAGTTCGATCGCGCTTTTAAGTTTATGCAATTGTTCCAGCCGAAAATCCACCTCTTTAGTTTTCCCCGTCGCAAAAAATTGTCGCTGCTGCTGGAGCATATCGCTAACTAACATCTTTTGTCCTCCATGTTTATCAATAAATGTTAAAGCATTTCTGAAAATAGGCGATCGCAGCTAAAGTGCGATCGTGTTTCCCGGAAAGTCCCTGCATTTGAGATTAATGTTAAAATAAAAGGGTTGACATGGGTATTGTGTTTATGGTAACACTTCTGCTTGCTGTGAGTATGTGTCAATGTCACCAGTGTAACAGCTTGGCATGGGACAGGGATACTCCCAAAAGCTCGGAAATTACTGACAAAACTGAGGGCGGCGAATCTGTGACACCAGATTCAGCATTAGGGGAATTAGCCTAAAACAGGCAAATTATCTTAAAAAAGCGGGTTTCTGCCTAGGTCCACAGTTGACTAAAAAACCTTACTGTTTAAGAGTTTTTACTTAGTAATAGGAAGCAGAACAGTTGACTCTTGGCGATCGCCTAAGCAAACCTTTGATTAAGTGTCACACTTAGGCTCCTTTGTTTTCTCAAGCAGAAGCACTATCAATTAATGAGAGCAATTATCAAAGTAGCAACTCAGGTTCAGCGAGGACAACTGTCATACTCAGTTTCTATAGAGGATAACATTATGAAAAACATGACGACGCGACAAACTATAAGTGCCTTAGTAGCAATGCCTATTTTGCTCATGGCACAGACAACTCAATGTTTGGCTAGTATTAGTGCTATGACGGGATCTCCAATCAAACCAGTTTTGGTTGGTGGCGATGGGATGAATTCGGAGAATTTGCATTCACAATTCATCGCCGTTGAAGAAAGCGAAAATTGGGACTTACCTAATTTTTCTGAGGATGGGAATATACAGACAACCAAAATTAAGCAATCTCCTGTTAAATCAGAAATTACTTCCCCAGAAACAAAGCTTTATATCAGTGCAGCTAGGGGTAGATCCAGCCGCAGTTGTCGTATTTCAGGACTCTGCTAATCAATCCATAGTCATTTCCAAAAATATAAGTCTTAGGCTGGCAAGAAGCCTACCCCACCAGAGTGGTACAATTTGATGCAGTAATTGTAAATTTTTCCCCTAATTTTTGGTTGATTTTTATCGAAATGTGCTAAGAACACAGAAAGGATTTTTTCAGGGTATGTATTTTTTCGCTGGACTGAAACAATCATCGGCTATGTGATATCAAATCCGTTGACATCGGAATTATGATTTCTCTCTTCTCTTTCTCTGTGTCCTCTGTGTTCTCTGTGGTTTAATCATTCCGATACAACCGGAAACGATATGACATCTCCAAAAAAGGCGATCGAGGGCTGGGAGGATGGCTATCCCACAGAAATTAGAGGAGATTTCTATTTGACGATTTTTGGGAAGCAGAGAATTGTCCAACCGATTTCTCTATTTCTCGGTGGTTAATACCAACGGATTATTCAAATATTTTTTCAATATTTAATATGATTAATTCACACTACCAAGAAGATACACCAGGGCTGGAAAACAAAAATTCGCTGCAAACTCTCGCCCGCACTCTCAAAATGTCTCAGGGGCAGTTTTCTCTGACTTTGGTACGCTGCAATTACGGTGTTCTCCGAGAGCAAATTGTCAGACAATTGCACCAAGCTTGTGCGGTGGAAGTGCGAGAAATTTTTCTACCCGCATCTGTAAAAACTCTTTACACTACCATAGAAGCAGAACTTGCTGGTAGCCAGCCCCAGGCTTTGATGGTGTTTGGATTAGAGTCGGTAAATGCGATCGATAAAGTGCTGACTTCTACCAACTATGTCAGGGAAGAATTTCGCAATAACTTTCCCTTTCCGGTGGTGCTGTGGGTTACAGACAAAATTTTAAAAAAACTGATTCGCTTAGTCACAGATATTGAAAGTTGGACGACAACTATTGAATTTGTACTCCGCCCCGATGAGTTAGTAGACTTTTTGGGAAAAAGTGCCGATCGCATTTTTTCGGGTATTTTAGAAAACGGCAATTGGCGTTTAACTAATTCTGCCATTCTGGGTACTGGTGCCTTGACTGAATTAGAGTCAGCCAGGAAAGATTTGGAAACTTCCGATATCCGGGTGGAACCAGCCATTGAAGCTAGTTTACAATTTCTGCGCGGCCGCAACGAATATGCTTGTCAGCGCATGGATACTGCCATTGCATTATATCAGAAAAGTCTCAATTTTTGGAAGTATCAAGTAGGATTACTTGGTCATCAAACAGAATTTAGCAACTTGTTATTTACGATTCACCCAGCACCGGTATTAGAGGGGATTCTGCTCTTTCACATCGGGCTTTGCTACCGATTTCAAGCAGAACAGCACCGTAAAGGGAACCGTCCTTACTGGACGGAAGCTAAAAATTATTTTCAAGAATCTATTGATGTTTTAGAAAGAGCCGGACAGCAAGATCCTGTTGGTAAATTTATCAATCAATTAGGCGAAGTATTACAGTATTTAGAAGATTGGGATGCACTCTGGAATTTAGCTATCAAAGCTCGGAGGTTACATCAAAACATGGAAAATTCAGCAGTTAATTTAGCTCAAGATTATGGCTTTTTGGCTAAGGTAGCTTTAGAGCAGAAAAATTGGCAAGGGGCTAAGGAATGGGCTTTAGTGGCTCTAGATGTTCTGAACTCCAATTTAGATACCGCTGGACAAGGAACCTCGTTAAAGTCCCAGCATCAAGGCTTGTACCTGTTAATTTTAGCAGAAGCAGAGAAGGAAATTGGTGAAATTGAACAGGCGATCGCACATCTAGAAATGGCGCGAGCCCAAACCCCACCTTGCTACAACCCGCAGTTGTATTTGCGAGTGTTAGAACTGCTGCGATCGGTTTATTTTCAACGAGGGGAATATCTCCAAGCATTCCAAGTTAAGCAAGATTATCGATCGATCGAACATACCTATCGTTTCCGAGCTTTTATTGGTGCAGGAAAGTTGCAGCCCCACAGACAAGCAATGAATCCCACCACAGAAACTGTGGATGTCAATACTACAATTGCTGATGAAATTACTGCTTCCGGCAGAGAACAAGACCTCAACCGTTTGATAGCTAGGATGAACAGCGCCCAAAACAAAATAACAGTAATTTACGGTCAATCGGGAGTTGGTAAAAGTTCCATGGTCACGGGGGGATTAGTACCAGCGCTCAAACAAAAAAAGATAGAAAACCGCACGGTTTTACCAGTATTGCTACAAGTTTACAATAATTGGCCGCGGGAATTGACCAGACAGTTATCTGCTAGCAAATCGGAAATATTCGAGCGAGTAATTGCCGAAGATAGGTTAGGTTCAATCGAAGTCGAATCGGAAGGGGAAACCAGGGAAACCAATGACACTTTAATGGCGATATTAAATACCCACGAAAATCGCCCTACCGAAGATAAAATTGTTCCCGAACAGCCTGTAGAAGTAATCCTCAAAAAACAGACTATAGAATACGATAAAATCATCAAAGAGTTGCAAATAAATGCAGAACATCTAGTCACAGTTCTGATATTTGACCAATTTGAAGAATTTTTCTTTGTGTGGAAAGAACAAGCAGAAAGGGAAATATTCTTTGAGTTCTTGCGGGAATGCTTAAAAATCAAATACTTAAAAGTTATCCTATCTTTACGGGAAGACTATTTGCATTATTTGCTAGAATTTTGCAGACCAAAAAGCAATAAACAAATCATCAACAATGACATTTTAAGTGACATTCTCAGCAAAGATATTTTGTTTTATCTAGGCAATTTTTCGGTAGCGGATGCTACCGCGATTATTCAGAGTTTAACTCAACGTTCTCAGTTTTATTTGGAAGCGAGATTAATCAAAGAATTGGTCAAAGATTTAGCAGGAGACTTGGGAGAAGTTCGCCCCATAGAACTACAAGTTGTCGGTGCTCAACTGCAACAAGATGACATTACCACCTTAACTAAATATCAGGAACTAGGCAATAATCCTAAACAAAAATTAGTAGCCAAATTTCTCGAAGAAGTCATCCAAGACTGTGGTCCAGAAAATGAAGGAGCAGCCCGTAGAGTTTTGTACTTGCTGACGGATGAAGATGATATCCGTCCTCTGA
>NZ_JAHRFC010000153.1:0-6602 GCF_020883015.1 Microcoleus sp. CAWBG640 | reverse complement strand
TAAATCATTCCAATACAACAGGAATTGATATCATATCAAATTCGGTAGCATCGTCCTGTATTAAACTCTCTCTTCTCTTCCTTCGCGTCATGAGCGCCTTCGCGGTTAAATCATTCCAATACAACAGGAATTGATATCATATCAAATTCGGTAGCATCGTCCTGTATTAAACTCTCTCTTCTCTTCCTTCGCGTCATGAGCGCCTTCGCGGTTAAATCATTCCAATACAACAGTCAACGATATCAGTTGTCAGTAGCAACTAACAAATCACAAATAACAAATAACCCTATGCTACAAGTTTCTAATTTAAATGTATACTATGGTGAAAGTCACATCCTCCGCGATGTCGATTTAAGTGTCAAAGCTGGGCAAATGGTTTGCTTAATCGGCCGTAATGGTGTGGGCAAAACTACTATGCTAAAAACTTTAATGGGTTTGCTGCAACCTCGCAGTGGCACTATTAACTTTGGTGGCCAATCTATTGTTTCTAAGTTGACTCACCAGCGGGCGAAAATGGGTATTGGTTATGTACCTCAAGGACGAGAAATTATTCCCCGCTTAACTGTCAAGGAAAATCTCTTGTTAGGTTTGGAAGCGAAATCCACTAGGACTAAAAATCCTGAAGTTCCTGATGAAATATTTGATTTATTTCCGGTGCTGAAAACTATGCTCGATCGCCTAGGTGGTGATTTGAGTGGGGGACAGCAGCAACAATTGGCGATTGCGAGAGCTTTGATGGGAGAGCCACAGTTGCTGGTTTTAGATGAACCAACAGAAGGAATTCAACCATCTATTATTTTAGACATAGAAGCTGCGGTACGTCGCGTGGTGGCGGCTAGGGGCATTTCAGTTTTGTTGGTGGAACAGCATTTGCATTTTGTGAGGCAAGCTGACTGGTATTATGCAATGCAAAAAGGTGGTATTGTGGCATCGGGAAATACTAGCGAACTTAGCGATGAAGTAGTTCAAAGGTTTTTGGCTGTTTGAGTTTATGGCCCTCTGGGCCGGCGCTTTTGGCACGGCCCCTACCGAGAATGAAAGCACCCTGCCTACCAAGGACTGACTTGAACAGTGCTACCCGGTACCAAAACTACCCGGAAATCAGCCAGCGGTTCCGCAGGTGGCCTGGTGCCGACAGGCTTGTAAAGCAACTCAGAAAATAGCGCTTCGCCCATTCCATCCACTGTTTGAGAATTCTGTAATTTGTAACCGACGATCGCACCGTCGGTAGCCACACTCACCCGATAAACCAACTCCCGTTCCACAGGTGCCTTCGTTTTCAAAACTCCGTCAATTTCCTCCCTCAGTTTGCCATTCAACAGCTCAATTTTTGCCCGATCGGTAATCGGAACTCCCACCGCCGCCTCCTGCAAACCTTCAGCAACAGGTGTGGGAGTAACGGATGGCGAAGCATTAGCAGCAGAAATGGGACTGGCAGTTGGGCTTGGTGTTTCACCCGGAGTTTGACTCGGACTTGGGGACGGCGATATAGCTGACTGAGTACGATCGTCTGGTAGCAAACCCTCTGCTGCGGGTGTGGGATTGGGATTGGGTGTCCCCGCACCCGGATTCGGCGTGCCGATATTCTGGCCCGTAGCATTGGATTGACGCACGGGCTCTCTGGGGCGTTGGACTTCTGGCAGTGGTACAAAGAAAAATGCCATCGCAGCTAAAGCCAAACTTGACACCCCTACCGCCGCAGGTAACACCCGCTGCGCTACCGGTTCTGCTGATTTGATATAGCGCTTGGAAACAGGGGTTAATTGCAGCGATAACTCTGGCAGTGTCTGGGTGTCGGCAAAAAATTGGTCGATCGCCTCTACCAAATCAAATAGCTGCACCGTGGTTAAATCGATTTCAGCAGAGGGTTGTGTTTTTTGATCGATTTGGGTTCCGCTGTCCGATGCGCCTGCTAGAATGGTCAATCTATGCAAATTGCCGTCAATTCTGTGCAACTGCACCAGGGCTGAATCAGGGTCATAGCGATCGGGATAATGGACTCCGCTCATGAATTCTTGGGCGTAGCCGCTGACAACCCTCACCAAGCTTTCAAAAAAATCCCGTCCCCCCGTTAGGGGCTCGGTGAGACCGCTCAAATAGCATTCCGCGCTCATTAGTATCGAAAGCACCGGCCGTATTTCTAACTGGCTTGCCACTGAGCCATCGCTCAACCCTTCTAGAACTAGGGTGCAATTTGGCAAACTGTACTGACGCCTAATAGTCATTACTCAACTTCTCCATCAAACAGACTCACCCAAAACCTCTGCATTCCGGCTGTACCAGTACAAAATAGCAGTTTGCTCAACAAGTTCAAAGCTAGTTCGTCCAGCTTTTCGTCGGAGTCGTAAGCTGCCACTAGCGATCGCTTGGGGTTCATGCGCGATCGAAAGTGAGCTCGAAACCGTTCTAAATACTCCGCCAACGGTAAGTGCTCGTTAAATGGGATATTTCTGGAGCGCAACTGTTGGGAGTCTAGCAGCAACTGGCGAATTGTGGCTGTTAGCTTGCGCGCCAAATTGCAGGCGATCGCCACCAGCGCTTTTGCTTCGAGCACCGTGAGGGCGCGACGTTGGGTATAGCGACGCAGGGGGTTAGTATTACGCAGCAGCCACAGGGCAACCCGATTTTTGATAATTCCTGCCAATTCCAGTTCTCTTGAGACTGCCAGCATTTCTTCCGCACCTCCGAGATACAAGGCTTCGATCGCCAATAACATCAGGTCAATTTGCAATCTGGCGCGGCGTGGACATCCGCCATCGGAGGGCGACAAATCTGGCAAACTGTCTAAAATCAACGGGTTTGACTCGGCAAGCGAAGTTTCTGACGGCATTACGATCACGGCAACATCTATTCCAAACAAACTATACGGGGACGCGGGGTCTCTGGCATGAGAAATTCTCAACTCAGGACTCCTATGAGATACTTTATTTTTATCAATGTTTTCAATCTAGCAGCAACTGGTCACGGCGATCGACTCCCAGACTTCCATGCTCCCAGGATTAGGGACTAGGAAAATGGGGCAACAGGCACTCAAATCAATGTCCTTGTTCTGGTTGCTGCTCTCTTTTCTTCACCTTTTGGGCCATAAAATCAGTAGCCACTGCATTTTCAACCAGACTAATTTTTCCTTTCAGGCTTTCTCCCTCCACAACTCCTCGCAGTTTCACCAAACTGTTTTGACTACCGTCGCCTGTGGACTTGCCACAACCGGTTAAATTGGGAACCGCACCGGACAAACTCAATCCTTGATTTTCCCACTTGCCAGCTAGAGTTGGTTTCTCAGGATTAGTTTTTTGGCGATCGACAGAATTGTTATTTGACTTCAAATTACCACTTAGATAAACACCAGATTGCTCAATTGTCAATACCAAATCATCTGATTTGAGACATTCGGGCAAATTTTTTGCATCAAAGCTATAACTCCCCGCAATAGCAGGAGCCGCTTTCAAATTAGTTTCTCCGTAGGCAGTTACTACTTTAAATAGCAATGTCACAGAACCGATCGCAATCCCGTAAAATGTCAATGTTTTGATGTTGAAATGACTCATAATTTATTTGGGGAATTGGGAATTAGGAATTGGGTATGGGGAATTGGGCCGAAGAGCATTGGGCATTGGGCCGAAGAGCATTGGGCATTGGTAATAGGTAATAGGTAACGTAACAACTGCTTTCGGAACAGTTAACAGTCAACCCAACGACTGCGTTTATCCTGAGCGTAGCCGAAGGGCTCAGGGCGACGCAGTTAACAGTCAACAGCCAACTGTCAACTGTCAACTGTCAACTGTCAACTAACTACCTTTGAGGAAGTACCGAAGCCAAATGCGATCGCACTTTAACGTAACACCGCGCAATCAGCAACGAAGAATGACACTGAACAGCCAATTCATCAGTATACTGCCCCAAAGTTTGACGCTCAATTCCCCACTCCCGACTCGTACCCGCAATTGTCAAATCAGCATGAGCCGAAGCCGCAATCACCGCTTGAATTGGCTCCGCAGCCTCCACAAGCGGAGTTTCAACCCGTGACTGCACCTCCAGCGGCAACTGCTCAATTACTCGCCTAAACTCATAACTAAGCTCATTTTCAGATTCACCATCAGTAGCCACCCGCAATACCGTCAAACGCCGCTCTTCACTATTAACTAACAGTCTCAGCGCCAATTCTAATCCCAAATCATCGTGAATATTCGCAGCATAAGGCACTAACAAATTATTCAACCGTTCCCGCCCTCTATCTACAAAAATTGCTACATCGACTTTAGCAGTGCTGAGGATTTGACCGACACGCCCTCCCAAACGGTTACTACTAAAAGTAGGTCTGTGCCATCCTACTAAGATTAAATCCGCCCGGTCTATTTCGGCAATTTGTGCAGTTTCCCGCGCCACATCCTTAGTCACACGAACAATCGGATGCACCAATTGTCGAGCTTCTGGAGGCTGCAAACTCTCAATTAATTCTCCTAGTTTCAAGTGTCGCTCTTGAATAATGCGATCGGCTTCCGCAGGGGTACTTCCAAAAGCATAATCCTCACTTAATTCTATCAAACTCAGAGGATGAACCGCCGCCGACTGTAAATCGCTACCACCCCTACCCGCCGACTGCGCCAGTGCTACGGCTAGTTGCAGCAAACCTTTCTGGGTGCTGGGATTAGCAACTGGTACTAAAATTCGATAAGTTGGTAGCAATTTTTTATCAGTTTCTTCGCTGTTAGCCACACTTGCTGAATTTTCTAATTCTGAATCATCAGAACTAAATTCTGAAATATCTAACCGAATCAGCCGTTTGGGATAAGTCCACTCCAATAGTGGCGAAGTCATAAAAGTTGTCACTAAAGCCATAATCACTAACATCGTAAATAAGATGGGCGAAATTACCCCCAGAGAAAGACCGATATTCAGCACAATTAGTTCAGTCAAACCCCTAGTATTCATCATCCATCCCAGGGCAGAAGCTTCGCGGTTATTGATGCCACACACTCTAGCTGCCACGTAGGTTCCGACATATTTACCAATAATTGCTACTCCTAATACTGCGGCGCACAGCAACCATAATTCTGGACTATTGAGCAAACCAATTTCTGTGCGTAAACCGCTGTAAGCAAAAAATACTGGCAGCAGAAATATCAGGACAAAATCTTCGGTTTTTTGAGCTAATTCTCTGGTTAATCCCGCATTTTTTGGCATAGCTGCGCCCAGCAAAAATGCACCGAAAATTAAGTGAATGCCAATCCATTCAGTAATTAGGGCTGATGCTACAACTCCCATATAAATTCCGGCCAATACTAACTGAGTTAGTCTGCCTGTACGATTGTAGTGCTTGGAAAGCCGCTGCAAGAACCAGCGGACTACTGTGAGCATGAAAGTGATATAAATTAAGGCTTCAAAAATTGTCGGCAAAGCGCCAACCATTGAGTTAGTGCGAGTAACCGCGATCGCCACTGCTAACAAGCACCAAGCTGTCACATCGTCCACGGCCGCACAAGTCAGGGCCAGAGTCCCCAATTTCGTATTCTGCAAGTTGTGTTCGGTAATGATTCTGGCCAGTACCGGAAATGCTGTAATTGACATAGCCGCCCCCAAAAACAGCGCAAAAGCAGTAAATGAAACGCTGTTATTTGAGATAATCGGATACAGGAGCAGTGCTAGGAAACTTCCCAGGGAAAATGGGACTAAAATACTGACATGGGAAGTCAAGATAGCGGTGTCTAAGTTATTTTTGAGATACTTGGGATTCAGTTCCAAACCAATCAAAAACATGAAAAATATTAGCCCAATTTCTGATAGCACGTTCAGGAACGGGACGGCTTCGGCTGGAAAAACTGCTGCTGCTAAATCTGGCGCAACCAAACCAAACAGAGACGGGCCGAGCATAATTCCTGCTACGATTTCTCCAATGACTTGAGGTTGCTTGATCCACCGGAATCCCAAACCGACAAGTCTGGATAGTGCGATGACAATTAGAACTTCCACTAGAACTAGAATGGCGATCGGCATGGTGTTATTAGATTAGGGATTTTTGCTTATGTTAAGAGGGACAAGTGCCAGGACCAAAATTGGCGATCGAGCCAAATGCAGATGGGCTCTCTTTTTTTGTGCCACAGATAGGAAAGCCTGTTTTGAACAATAGTGCAAAAGTCAGATAAAATGCAGCTCTCTTTGTGGAAAGGGCCGTCGCCCCTGTTCTCAAAAATGGTGCAAGATTTCAGGTAGAAGAGGCCAGACAGTGGCAACAGGGCAATTTTCTCACAAGATATCTAAATAAATGTCTAAAATTGTCCAACCAATTAGCACACACTGTGATAAGCTAGAAAAGTTGTTTAAATTCGCACATCCGGGTTTTCGGGTGTTTCTCAGGCGCAAACCTTCAGAAATACGACCGGGTGGAGGATTAACCCGAATTAGGAGTTAAAAACCATGCCAGTAGTCAGTTTGGCTCAAATGCTAGAGTCAGGAGTTCACTTCGGACACCAAACCCGTCGGTGGAACCCGAAAATGTCTCCCTACATTTTTACAGAGCGCAACGGGGTTCACATCATCGACCTCGTGCAAACCGCTCAGCTCATGGAAGATGCTTATGAGTACATGAGAGTAGCCTCCGAAAA
>NZ_JAHRFC010000152.1:0-6787 GCF_020883015.1 Microcoleus sp. CAWBG640 | reverse complement strand
ATAGTATTGTATCTGATAATTCAAGGATTGGACCCTACGCACATTTGCGTGGTCATGCAGAAGTTGGCGCGAATTGTCGGGTGGGAAATTTTGTAGAATTGAAAAATACTCAAATAGGCGATCGCACTAATGTTGCTCACTTATCTTATTTAGGCGACGCGACTTTGGGAGAGAAAGTCAATATCGGTGCTGGGACAATCACCGCCAATTATGACGGAGTGAAGAAGCACAAAACTCACATAGGCGATCGGACCAAAACAGGTTCTAATACTGTCCTGGTCGCACCAATTATTCTGGGTGAAGATGTTACCGTGGCGGCGGGTTCTGTGGTGACGGAAGATGTGCCCAATGATTGTTTAGTAGTTGCCCGTTCCCGACAAGTTGTCAAACCTGGTTGGAAGCTCAAAGAATAGGCTAAGAAACTGTCAACATATAGAACCCATTTGAGATCTTTTAAATCGCCCATCCAGGGTCGGATGAAGCATTTGGACATCAAAAATCGGGTTGTTCTGAGCGATTGTTCCCTCGAAAGCTTCATCCCTACACCACATGAACGTTAATCTGTGTTTGATGAGGCTGATGATTATCAGGCTTGCCGCCTCAAAGATGTCAAATGGGTTCTATAGCACTCACCTTGGCGCTGTGTTCATTGGTCCGGCTCAGTTTCGCGGTGCCGGACCCTTTTTCCCTTCTACTACGTGGCGGTAGGCGCGATCGTTGAGGTCAAAAGAACCGAAAGCAAAGTAGGCTTTACATAATTGGCAATTACGTGTTAATATAAGTAACTGTGTGCGAAAGTGAGAGCGATCGCAACCTATAAAGCTTTTAGATTGGGCAATCCCAAATCTAAAATCCTAACTTCAACATCAATCAGGGGAATTAGCTCAGTTGGTAGAGCGCTGCGATCGCACCGCAGAGGCCAGCGGTTCGAGTCCGCTATTCTCCATAAATTTACCTTCAAGATTTCACATTGTTGCTTCTGACTTGTGGGTGATTCCAGGTACTAGACATTTTGTATCGCAACATACAACATCCCTGGGAACCCAGGATTAATATAGAGCCGCGATGTGATAGGATTTTTAGTCGTCTAACATATAAAAATTTCGCCCCAAAACCCTAGAAATAGGGATATTAAGGGTGCAAATTGTCAAAAATCCCCGCCTTAGCGTCACCGGGAAGTGTCAAATATTCAGGAGTAACCAAAAAAATGACTAAGCGATTCGATCGGCGGAAGTTTCTTTTATACAGTTCTGCAACTCTCACATCAAGTTTATTTCTAAAAGCTTGTAGAACACCAAGCCCAACAGCAACTCCCCAAGCTTCAGCTTCTCCCACTACCACACCCGGTTCCCCAGCCAGCAGCGGCAACACCATCAAAGTAGGTATTTTGCACTCATTAAGCGGCACTATGTCAATTAGTGAAAATAGTGTGGTCGATGCTGAAAAATTAGCAATTGAAGAAATCAATAAAGCTGGTGGTGTTCTCGGAAAACAAATAGAAGCAGTAGTTGAAGACGGTAATTCAGACTGGCCAACTTTTGCCGAAAAAGCCAAAAAATTGATCGACCAAGACAAAGTTGTCACTGTCTTCGGCTGCTGGACTTCCGCCAGTCGCAAAGCAGTATTGCCAGTCTTTGAAGAAAAAAATCATATGCTGTGGTATCCCGTACAATACGAGGGCCAAGAGTGTTCCAAGAATATTTTTTATACTGGGGCAGCGCCAAACCAGCAAATCGAACCAGCAGTTGACTGGCTGCTAGAAAATAAAGGCAAAAAATTCTTTTTAGTCGGGTCTGACTACGTTTTTCCGCGCACAGCAAATACGATTATCAAAGCACAGCTAGCTGCCAAAGGTGGAGAATTAGTTGGGGAAGATTACATTCCCTTGGGTGGCACAGAAGTAACCCCAATTATTACCAAAATCAAGGCTGCTTTACCTGACGGTGGTGTCATTTTTAATTCCCTAAACGGCGACAGCAACGTGGCATTTTTCAAAGGCCTACAGGGTGCAGGTTTGGGACCGGATAAGTATCCGTCGATGTCGGTCAGTATTGCTGAAGAAGAAGTAAAGGCGATCGGTGTAGAATATCTCAAAGGTCACTATGCAGCCTGGAATTACTTCATGACTGTGGAATCTCCCGCAAATACAAAATTTGTGGAAGCTTTCAAGGCTAAATACGGCAAAGATAGAGTAACCAATGACCCGATGGAAGCCGCTTACATCATGGTTTACCTCTGGAAGCAAGCAGTGGAAAAAGCAGGGACAGCCGACGATTTAGACAAAGTGCGGGCGGCAGCTTTGGGTCAAACTTTTGACGCACCGGGAGGTAAAGTAACCCTGGAGACAAACCATCACCTATCGAAGTTTGTGCGGTTAGGCGAAGTGAGAGAAGACGGTTTGTTTAAGATAGCTTTTGCTACCCCAGAAGCAGTTAAACCGATTCCTTGGAATCAATTTGTAGCAGAAACTAAAGGCTTTTCCTGCGATTGGTCTGACCCCGCCAAAGGAGGCAAATTTAAAGCGACCTAAGTAGGGAAATCCTAACCCAGATCCCAGACTTATCCCATAAGTCTGGGAAATCGCAGCAGATAATTTTAGGTTGAATTAAGTAAACCTAGTGAAATAGGTGACATAATTACAAATTACCTCTAAAGCCAAGATTTTATGGGAACAAATAAGAGGCAAAAAAGTGGAGATATTAGACGGTTTATTTAACGGGATTAGCATCGGTGCTGTTTTGCTGATTTCAGCCTTGGGATTAGCCATTATTTTCGGCCTGATGGGCGTGATTAATATGGCTCACGGTGAGTTAATGATGCTGGGCGCTTACACAACTTTTGTAGTGCAAAATGTCTTCAAAGGTATCGGAGGATTTGCTTTTGAAACCTATATTTTATTTGCCATACCCTTAGCTTTTTTAGTGGCGGCACTGGTAGGATTAATTCTGGAACGCGGTGTGATTCGCTATTTGTATGGGCGGCCGCTAGAAACTTTACTAGCAACTTGGGGTGTAAGTTTAATTTTACAGCAGTTTGTCCGCAGCGTCAGTGGGGTGCTGGTAGCTGGGATTGGGGTGTTTTGTTTACTGTTTTTTGGCGGTTTGCAGGTACTAAAACGTCGCCCTGATTTCGAGAGAGTTCGTAACGGAATTATCGCGATTCTTTTGCCTCTTTCTTTGGGTATTTCTTGGGCGGTGAGTGCATTTTTAGGTGAAACTTACAAACTGGCTGTCACTAAACCTTGGTTTGGTGCTCAAAATGTGGATGTGACAGCACCTGGATGGCTGCGGGGTGGCATACCTCTGGGCAATTTTCAGTTGCCCTATGCGCGACTTTTTATTATTGTGTTAACGGCGGTTTGTTTGGCGGGAATTTACTTATTTTTGCAAAAATCTGTGTGGGGGCTTCGGATTCGCTCTGTTACTCAAAATCGCAGCATGAGCGCTTGTTTGGGGATTCCTACGGAGCAAGTAGACGCCCTGACTTTTGCTTTGGGTTCTGGTTTGGCTGGTGTTGCTGGCTGCGCGATTAGTTTGCTGGGTTCTGTAGGGCCAAATACGGGGCAGAATTATGTGGTTGATACTTTTATGGTTGTGGTTGTGGGCGGTGTTGGTAAGATTGTGGGGACTGTGGTTGCTGCGATCGCGATCGGCACTGCAAATTACCTGATCGGTTCAGGAACCATAGCAACAATCTTGACTCCTATCAAGCCTTTAGCGGATTTCTTCACTTTTTTCGCCACTACCAGCATGGCAAAAGTAATGGTATTTGCCTTAATTATGGCTTTTCTACAAGTGCGGCCAGGAGGGATTTTCCCACAAAAAGGACGCACGGTGGAAAATTGAAAATTTCCCAATCTTAAAGTTGATTAACCATGAATAATTTAACTAGAAAGGCATGGCTACAAGAAGCAATGATTGTTGGGGCGATCGCACTTATACTCATATTACTGATCCCAGGCATACTTCCCGATGTTCGCCTCAACCAATTGGGACGATTTTTAGCCCTAGCAATTGCAGCACTCGGTATTGATTTAATCTGGGGATACACAGGTTTACTTAGTTTAGGGCATGGCGTATTTTTTGCGATCGGCGGCTACGCATTTGCCATGTACCTAAAACTGCAAATTCCCCCAACAGCCAGCAGTCAATTGCCAGAATTTATGAACCTATATGGCGTTACCGAACTGCCATGGTTTTGGCAACCATTCTATTCCTTTCCCTTCTCAGCACTAGCAGTAATTCTCATCCCAGGCTTACTGGGTGCAATCTTGGGTTACTTAGTATTCCGAAATCGGATTCGAGGCGTTTACTTTTCCATTCTCACCCAAGCAGCAACCATCGTATTTTTCAACTTTTTCAACGGCCAACAAAAACTGATTAACGGCACCAACGGTTTAACAGACTTTAAAACCATATTCGGAGCCATAGTCAATGACCGAGATACCCAATATATTTTCTACCTTCTTACCATACTATTTCTAGGAGCAACTTACGCCCTATGCCGCTGGTTGACAACCGGGCGTTTTGGTCGGCTGCTAATCGCCATTCGCGACGACGAAATTCGTCTCCGTTTCTCTGGTTACAATCCCACAGGATTTAAAGTTTTAGTATTTGCAATTTCAGCAGCTATGGCAGGAATTGCCGGCGCATTATATACTGTACAAACCGGAATTATTTCTCCCAAAGCCATGGATATTGCCTTTTCAATTGAAATGGTAATTTGGGTAGCAGTAGGAGGTCGCGCCACATTATCGGGAGCCCTACTAGGCACTCTCCTAGTCAACTTTGGCAAAAGTTTCTTGAGCGAACAATTCCCTGAAGTCTGGCTGTTTTTCCAAGGGGCACTATTCTTAATAGTAGTCACCGTCCTCCCCGATGGCTTAGTCGGATGGCTCCAACAGCAAGGCTTTGACCTAATCCGCAACATATTCAGAAAACCCAGGTATGTATCTACCTACCCCAGCCTGGAACAAGACCCCGAAATCCTCCATGAAAAAGAAGAACTGGAACAATGATTATGGTAAAGTTTAGGCAAATTTAGAGGCAAAGTATGGCAGATATTATTGATTACAAAATCTACGGCGACGACTTGCAACTAATTGAAATAGAACTTGACCCCCAAGAAGGTGTTCGGGCTGAAGCTGGAACCATGACATACATGGAAGGCGGCATCGAAATGCAAACTTCTACAGGTGGCTTATTTCAAGGATTTAAACGGATGTTTACCGGAGCTGGTTTCTTCATCACCACCTTTGTAAACAACGGCAGAAGCAAAGCGAGAGTAGCTTTTGCTGCCCCCTATCCTGGTAAAGTAATTCCCCTTGATTTAGCTAAACTAGGTGGCAAGTTTCTGTGTCAAAAAGACTCGTTTCTGTGCGCAGCCAACGGCATTGAAATTGAGGTGGCATTTACTAAACGACTCGGAGCCGGTTTCTTTGGCGGAGAAGGCTTTATTTTACAAAAATTACAGGGTGACGGCCTAGCTTTTGTCCACGCCGGAGGAACCATTGTTGAGAAAAATTTGGGAGTGGGCGAAGTGTTGCGGGTAGATACCGGCTGTTTAGTAGCTTTTGCTGCCACCGTGGACTACGATATTCAATTTATCGGTGGGTTTAAAAATGCTTTATTTGGAGGTGAAGGCTTGTTTTTGGCTAAGATGACTGGGCCTGGTAAAGTTTACATTCAAAGTCTGCCACTCTCCAAGTTAGCTGAGCGAATTTTGGCCGCTTCTCCTAGTCCTATTTCGAGCAGTTCTAGCAATTTTACTTGAGAGAACAAGAACTTTTTATTTGGTTGTGTAGAGTTCGTCATCCCGCAGATTTTCCGGCTTACATACAGACTGTTAACTGACGCAGCATAGGAGAAAAATAGGCAATGAATGGAAAAGTATTAGAAATAGAAAACTTGACTGTCAGTTTTGATGGCTTCAAGGCGATTAACGGTTTAACTTTTAGCATGGATGCGGGGGAATTACGGGTAGTAATTGGGCCCAATGGCGCGGGAAAAACCACTTTTCTCGACGCGATTACCGGCAAGGTGCAGCCGACGGAAGGACGGGTACTTTTTAAAGGTCGGAATTTGCGTGGTTTGTCAGAAGATAGCATTTCGCGTTTAGGAATTGGTCGCAAGTTTCAGACACCGCGAGTTTTCTTAAATTTAACGCCTCGCGAAAATTTAGAGTTGTCTTGTAACAGTAATAAAAATGTCTTTCCCACGCTGTTCAAGCCAGCCCCTGTCGCGGAAAAACGCACGGTGGCTGGTTTGTTAGAAACTATTGGTTTAGTGAATAAAGCGGATCTTTCGGCTGGTTTGCTTTCTCATGGCGAAAAGCAGTGGTTAGAAATTGGAATGTTAGTGGCGCAATCTCCTGATTTGTTGTTGGTAGATGAACCTGTGGCGGGTTTGACTGATGAGGAAACAGCTTTAACGGGAGATTTGCTAATTTCTCTGGCCCAAAGTCACTCCGTTTTAGTGATTGAACATGATATGGAATTTGTGCGGCAAATTGCTCAAAAGGTAACGGTGCTGCATCAGGGCGCAGTTTTGTGTGAAGGAACTATGGATGAGGTGCAAAATGACGATCGCGTAATAGAGGTATATTTAGGCAAACCAGAAGAATAGTCCTATCAAATCCTCTCTTCTCTTCCTTCGCGCCCTTCGCGCCTTCGCGGTTAAATCATTCCAATACAACAGGAATTGATATCATATCAAATTCGGTAGCATCGTCCTGTATTAAACTCTCTCTTCTCTTCCTTCGCGTCATGAGCGCCTTCGCGGTTAAATCA
>NZ_JAHRFC010000151.1:0-6865 GCF_020883015.1 Microcoleus sp. CAWBG640 | reverse complement strand
CTGACAATTGCTGATGCAACTGTTGTTCGATATTTTGCTTTTCTGCTAGTTGAGAATGCAATTGGGCGATCGAGTTTTCCCGTTCTGTCAACTGTTGTTGCCAAGATTCCTGTTGCTGCAATTGCTGCTCCAAATTTTGCTTGGCGGAGGCTAATTGAGAATGCAAGGAGTTGAGGGAGTTTTCTCGTTCTGACAATTGCTGATGCAACTGTTGTTCGATATTTTGCTTTTCTGCTAGTTGAGAATGCAATTGGGCGATCGAGTTTTCTCGTTCTGTCAACTGTTGTTGTAAACTTTCGTAACTTGACTTTGGTACAGTTTCGGATAGTTGCTGTTCCAAATTTTGCTTGGCGGAGGCTAGTTGAGCATCCAATTGGGCGATCGAGTTTTCTCGTTCTGTCAACTGTTGTTGTAAAGATTCGTAACTTGACTTTGGTACAGTTTCAGCTAGTTGCTGTTCCAAATTTTGCTTGGCGGAGGCTAGTTGAGCATCCAATTGGGCGATCGAGTTTTCTCGTTCTGTCAACTGTTGTTGTAAAGATTCGTAACTTGACTTTGGTACAGTTTCAGCTAGTTGCTGTTCCAGATGTTGCTTAGCGGAGGCTAGTTGAGCATCCAATTGGGCGATCGAGTTTTCTCGTTCTGTCAACTGTTGTTGTAAACTTTCGTAACTTGCTTGCAGTGGATTTGGCTGCGTACTCGTCGGATTTTCTGCTGGAGTTTGAGCCGTTTGGGTGTCATTAATTTCCCTTACTTCGGCTGTTTCCCCTGGGGATTCGGCGACATCTACCGGAGTTTGTTCCGTTTTTTTCCAAGTTACACTAACTTTTGTCTTGTCGGTAGAAATCTCCAGAGAACCCTTGGCCAAGCGTTCTAGGAGTTCTGACCTGGATATGTCCAGCTTGCGAGCGATTGCGTTCAATCGATCGGCACTATAAGGAGTGAGCGAAAGTCCGATTTTGACTTTGCTTTCTGGATCTGAACTAGCTACATTGCGACTTTTTTTTACCATTGGCATTTTCCTCATGCCAACCTACACTAATTAGTATAGTGGCTGAAGTTTCTATTAAAATCAATTTTTGTTACTTACTAATTGTTGCAGATTCCGTTCCCAATCGAACAAAAAGCTGTGAATGTCATTTTCAGTTCCAGGATCGCCGTAGAACCGCTTCTAGATTCCTCGCCCAGAGTCTTTTACGGCACGATACCGCCATGGGCGCTGTTTAGCTTCTCAAATACTATCCAACTTTTGACACTCTGTGAGCCGATGGTCGATTTTTGATTTTCGACTTACCCCTGGGATGAATCTGGGTGCTTGTTACCAGATTTTTTGCCGTCACTGGTTTGGAGCGCGATCGACTAATACACTCTATGTGGGTGAAAGTCAAATACTCTGGGAATGCTGCTAAAACCCGAATTTGCCAAAAGTCCTTTGCTTAGGGATCGTCCATGACTAGGACGAAAAACAACAAAAGGTTAGCCGGACTGAGGAAAATCACCGCTGAGGTAAAGGGCTGTTAGGGGGATAGAGAGATTGGCTCGCCAGATCGATCGTATCACTGAGGCGATCGTCCGATCTCAAAGAGTGCGATCGGAGTCGCGGTCAACAAAAGAAGGTAATTATTTATAAAAACTTTACATAAAATCTTAGAAAATTGATACAATAATAAATAATATACCACCGCTTATTGCTATAACTTTACAATTGTGTGACCTATGACTATCAAAAATCATCAACAATACCAGCAATCCTTAGATTGGTTGCGACAATTTCAGCAGTTTATCACTGAATTCGATAGTATTGAAGCCTTAAAATCCGAAGGCAAAATCTGGAAACTGCCCAAAGAATCTTACCAGACTAAAATTGAAAAATTAAACTTAGAAATATCCGAGTATGAAAGACTGATTAATTGCGACAAAAAACAGCCCCTTCAAATCAATATTGAAAGTTTAAAAAAACTACCAGATGCTTTAATTAAAGCTCGCATCGCATCAAAAATTAGTCAAAAAGAACTGGCAGATCGACTAGAAATTGATGAAGAAATCATTAAACAGCATGAGGACACAGATTATCAATGTGCGAGTTTTCTAGAAATCATCGAAATTAGTACCGCTTTGGGCATAAAATTTGAACCGGCGGCAATCCGAGTAGATTTTGACGAAGTAACCCACATTAAACACAATGCAGAAAAATGCCCTAGGAAAATTTTTGATTCAGGAGAATATACTGACAACTCTTTACAGCGAACACTCAAAGAACTTGCAGATGTAAAGTTTGCCCTGGATCAATCCTCTATCGTCGCTATTACCGATCGCCAAGGTAAGATTACCTACATCAATGACAAGTTTTGCGAAATTTCTCAATACTCGCGAGCTGAACTATTGGGAAAAACTCACCGCATTATTAATTCAGGATATCATCCCAAAGAATTTTTTAGCGAAATGTGGCAAACTATCGCTAGTGGCGAAGTCTGGAAAGGAGAAATCAAAAACCGGGCTAAAGATGGAACTTATTATTGGGTAGACACCACCATCGTCCCTTTCCTGAATGCAGCAGGCAATCCTTATCAATATGTGGCAATTCGTAATGACATCACTCATTGTAAACAAACCAAAGAAGCACTACAATTTCTGAATGAAGAATTAGAAGCTAGAGTGGCAGCGCGGACTGCTGATTTAGAAAAGGTGCTACACAATCTCCAGCAGGCCCAAACCCGATTAGTTCAAAGTGAAAAAATGTCAAGTCTTGGACAATTGGTTGCCGGAATCGCCCATGAAATTAACAATCCAGTGAATTTCATCTACGGCAATGTCATTCATGCCACCGAATACACTCAGGAATTGTTAAGACTACTTCAGCTATATCGACTGCACGATAGAGACACCCATCCTGAAACCTGGGAAGAATCGGAAGACAGCGATATCGATTTTATGATTGAAGATTTGCCCAAAATTTTGGAATCTATGGGATTTGGGGCTAAGCGAATTCAGGGAATTGTCACATCGTTACGAACTTTTTCTCGGATGGATGAAGCCGAGATTAAGAATGTTAATATCCATGAGGGCATGGATAGCACTTTGATGATTTTGCAGAACCGTTTGAAAACTAAGTCGGAGCGGCTAAGTATTGAGGTGATTAAAGACTATGGTAATCTACCTCGGATCGAGTGTTACGCCGGACAACTAAATCAAGTGTTTATGAATATTCTGAGCAATGCCATCGATGCTTTAGAAGAGGCGTATACGAAAGTAGATAATTTCCAAGGTTGTATTACAATTCGTACCAGTTTGTGCGATCGTCAACAAGTAGTGATTGAAATTGGTGATAATGGTTTAGGAGTGCATCCATCGGTGCAGCAGCGATTATTCGATCCATTTTTTACCACAAAACCAGTGGGTAAGGGCACTGGTTTGGGATTATCCATAAGCTATCAAATAATTACTGATAGGCATAGGGGCACACTACGCTGTGAATCAGAAGTGGGCAAAGGTAGTGTGTTTATTATCACAATTCCCACTTCCCAAATAACTAAGTCGAAACTTTAATTTAATACTGCCGCGCATCAAATCCTCAATGATGGGAAATTGGAAGTTGATTCATGGAAATTTTATCCAAGAGCAACTCGAAAACCCACAATACTAGCCCTACAATCAGGTTGATATCTGAGGCGACAGGCGCTGCGACAATTGGGAGCATGATCGTTCCAAGAACCGCCTCGCAATACCCTCAGCGACTCGTCACCACGATAGTCCCAAACACGACCATCGGTAGGTGCACCATTGTAATTACTATGCCAAAAATCCGCGCACCATTCCCAAACATTTCCGTGGAAATCGTACAATCCAAAAGCATTAGGTTTAAAACTACCCACATCAGTTGTTTGAGCTCGATAAATTCCCTTCGGTGCTTCAGCATAATTAGAACTACCGTTGTAATTTGCCAAGTCAGTGGTAATCGTTTCCCCAAAGTGAAAAGCCGTCATAGTTTCCCCCCGACAAGCATATTCCCATTGGGCCTCGCTAGGTAAACGATAATTCTTACCAGTTTTCCGAGAAAGTCTAGCGCAGAACTCCACAGCCTCGTACCAAGATATATTTTCTACAGGTCGATTTACGCCTTTAAAACGGGAAGGATCGGGATTGAGGAATATTTTAATTTCCGACAGTGAAGCTACCACCGCCCACTGAGCCTGAGTGACTGGAAATTTGCCCATATAGAAAGGTGCTAAAGTCACTTGTTGCTGAGGTTTTTCATCACTATCTCCCTCATTACTTGCAGAACCTATCAGGAAATTACCGCTAGGCACTGACACCATTTCTATAACTAAGCCGCTGCCAATATTTTCTTCAAAAAAATCAGCTTTTCCCTGTTGAACATTAGTTTGATGACCTCTTTTGTCGAGGGTTAAAAACTCAAATTTAAAGGTATTTTTGGGAGAGTTGACATTGTGGTTAGCCTGGGTAACGGCGACACTGTTATTAAATTGTTCCTGTTTTTTAACCACATGGCTAGGACGTTGCGTCCTGGGAGGCTGAGGATTTTGGACAACAATTGACCCTCCTGTATTTTGTTCAGAATTGAGAGCAAGTTTACCTGCTGATAGGGACAGAGGTGGTTGGGGTGGTAAGGAATAAAGATTTAAAGCTTTGATTACTTCATCAGCAGATTGATACCTATTTATGAGATAATCTTGAATTAATTTATCTAATACTTCTACCAATTTTCGACTTAAACTTGTGTGGGGGGGTAATTTTTTTCTCCAGTTACCAATGCCTTTAGTCGGGTCATAAAGCTCATCATAACCGTCAACTTGTGGCAAACAGTTAGTTAGCAACCGCAGGCAAGTTATCCCCAAGCTGTACAAATCACTGCCCGGAAAAACTTGACCCCGCATTTGTTCCATCGGTGAGTATCCGCGAGTCCCCACTGTGGTCCCTGATTTACTCATCAGCGATCCTGTTACCTGTTTAGAAACACCGAAGTCGATCAGAACTAAATCTCCTCGCCCTCCTTTTCGGAAAACTGAATTACGCAAGGTTCTAGTTTTTGGGAGAGATGAGTTAAGGGAGCTGCGACGGCGGATGATATTCTCAAGTTTTATATCTCGGTGAATCACATTGCGATCGTGAACAAATTTAAGAACTGGTAGTAAATCTGCTAGTAACTGCCAAATTTTTTCTTCATTAAAAACGCCCTGTTGAGTTAATTCGGCGAGTAAATTTTGCCCTTCTATTAACTCTTGTACCAAATAAAGTCGCTGGTCTTGTTCAAAATAAGCAATTAATCTAGGAATTTGGGGATGTTCGCCTAGTTCGTAAAGTCGTTTTGCTTCTTGCTGAAACAGTTCTGTTGCTTTTTCAATGGCAGAGGTTCCCTGAAATTGAGGCATAAACTGCTTGATTACGCACGGGTCGTCCATGCGGTCTGTATCTACTGCTTCATAAGTTCTGCCAAATCCCCCTTCGCCCAAAAGTCGAATTACGCGGTAGCGGTTTCTGAATAAAGGTGTGAGGCCTTGAACTCCGCAACTTTGGCAAAATTTACAGTTGTCTGGATTGAAAGGATGAGAACACCTGGGGTTGGAACAGTAGAACATATCTGGGAAGAAATGATCCGATTAAGATTATGATATATCTTTTATGTGTGTTTGCCTCCTCATAGAGTTATCAAAATTATAAACAGATTTAAATAGCAGGAATCCTAGCCCGATCGGCTAATTTTCGCCACTCTCTGTGCGCCGATATTTGCCCTCGTCCTCGCTAATGGAGTGATATAAATCTCTGGATTTCTCAAAAATAGGACTGAGCCGATGGGCCTCAGTAGCATCAAGTATAAAATTAAACACTGCCGAAGGGTTTGTTAAATATTGTGAAACTGGCATAGACAGAATAGTTTGATCTAATTTGATGGCATAAAGATATTGAGTCAACCATTTCATACATATAAAAAGGCTTTTTCAAAGGGCTATGAACTCGATCGCTGGAGTCTGGCAGCACCAAAGGTGGCATTGAACTTACGGCACCAAATCGCGGCCGAAGCATAATCTTCTGAGTTGATGCTGGCAGGGAGGGCATAGCTTTGAGCACCGCTGTATGATTTGAGTGGTGCGATCGACACATAGTCACCTTTCTTGAGGGGATAGGCGGGAGGAACTGTCGAGCCAATGACATCGGGGGATTTGTGTAAAATTACGACTAAATCAGGACCAGAGGTTGAGGTTTGAAATGCTCGATCGAGTTCCAGAATGCGCTCATTCCCTTTCTGGACAATGCGGGCAGTGCCTTTGGTGGGGTGTTCGCCATCGACAAAAGTGCCAGAAGTTAGAACTTTTGCGACTTGAGCCGTTGCGGGTGATGTCGTTGGCCCAGTTGGCGTGGTTTCAGGAGTGATGGATGACGCGATCGTAGCTCGATCGCCAGGGGTTTTGATGCAGGCGATCGCGATTGTTGACACAAAGGTAAGACTAGCAAAGTTGAAATAGCGGCGTTTCATAAAAAAGGTTCCTCCTGAAAACATTAAACACCCCGAAAACCGATCGCCGTTTCCATGGCATCGCGAGGATTGGGGTTAACTAACGATCGATTTATTTTAGCCTGATATAAGTTGCCCACAAAACCAAATATCATCCCGACAAACAACAAACTTCCCCCTAAATATTGAGCGAAAGTAGGAGCTTCTCCTAAAATTAAATAACCCATAATTATAGCTGCAATGGGGTTCAATAAACTAGCTAAGTTGAGTTCCGTTGAAGTCGCATTTTTTAAACCCGCCAACCAACATAATTGACCAGTGACGACAATAACCGCGGCATAGATTATCATCCATTGCCACAGAAAAGGTGATAAGACTTCGGCAAAATGGTGA